>NZ_JAMOYX010000069.1:0-11115 GCF_023669465.1 Dorea sp. MB18-49 | reverse complement strand
TTTATAATATTAACAGAAAAAATTACTAATAAAAAATCAAAGCTATTGACCAGAGCTCCTTAAATAGAGTATAATTCAACCAAACGATAACAAGAGAATGGTGAACAGATTTCACCGGTTTTAAGGAGGAAGAATAACATGAAATTTTTCATTGACACAGCGAACGTAGAAGATATTAAGAAAGCAAATGACATGGGAGTTATCTGTGGAGTAACAACAAACCCATCTCTGATCGCAAAAGAAGGTAAAGTATTCGAAGAAGTTATTGCTGAGATCGCTTCTATCGTAGACGGACCAATCAGTGGAGAAGTAAAGGCAACAACAACAGATGCTGAAGGCATGATCGCTGAAGGAAGAGAGATCGCTAAGATCCATCCTAACATGGTAGTTAAGATCCCTATGACAGTAGAAGGATTAAAAGCAGTAAAAGTTCTTGCAGCTGAAGGAATCAAGACAAACGTAACACTGATCTTCAATGCGAACCAGGCACTTCTTGCAGCAAGAGCCGGCGCTACATATGTATCACCATTCCTTGGACGTCTGGACGATATCTCTACAAGAGGAGTAGACTTAATCTCAGAGATCGCACAGATCTTCGAAGTTGCAGGAATCGATACAGAGATCATCGCAGCAAGCGTACGTAACCCAATCCACGTAACAGACTGTGCATTAGCAGGTGCTGATATCGCAACTGTACCTTACAAAGTAATCGAGCAGATGACACATCATCCATTAACAGATGCAGGAATCGAGAAATTCCAGGCTGATTACAAAGCAGTATTCGGAGAATAAGAATAAGTAAAGCTATCATATAAATGATTCAGGAGGAACAACATGAACAAATTAGAGCTTATGAAGACAGCCAACGAAGTCCGCAAGGGCATCGTTACTGCAGTTCACAGTGCAAAATCCGGACATCCGGGTGGATCACTGTCAGCAGCAGACATTTATACATATCTGTATTTTGAAGAGATGAATATTGATCCTAAGGATCCTAAGAAAGCAGACCGTGACCGTTTTGTATTATCAAAAGGACACACAGCACCAGGATATTATTCAACATTGGCACACAGAGGATTCTTCCCGGTTGAAGATCTGACAACTCTTCGTAAAGTTGGATCATACCTTCAGGGACATCCGGATATGAAACACATCCCAGGTGTTGATATGTCAAGTGGATCTCTTGGACAGGGCATCTCAGCTGCAGTAGGAATGGCTATTTCTGCTAAGCTTTCAAATGATGATTACAGAGTATACACACTTCTCGGAGACGGTGAGATCCAGGAAGGACAGGTATGGGAAGCTTCTATGTTAGCAGGACACAGAAAGTTGGACAACCTGGTAGTGATCGTTGACAATAACAACCTTCAGATCGATGGAAAGATTACAGACGTTAACTCTCCATATCCGATCGATAAGAAATTCGAGGCATTTAACTTCCATGTGATCAATATTGATGGAAATGACTTTGACCAGATCGAAGCAGCTTTCAAAGAGGCTCGCAAGACAAAGGGAATGCCAACTGCAATTATTGCAAAGACAATCAAAGGAAAAGGAGTTTCCTTCATGGAAGACCAGGCCGGATGGCATGGAAAAGCTCCTAACGATGAGCAGTATGCACAGGCAATGGAAGAATTAGAGAAAGCAGGTGAAGCATTATGTCAGAAGTAAAGAAAATCGCAACAAGAGAAAGCTACGGTAATGCTTTAGTAGAATTAGGAAAAGAACATGAAGATCTGGTAGTATTAGATGCTGACCTTGCAGAAGCTACCAAGACAGGAATGTTCAAGAAAGTTTTCCCGGAACGTCACATTGACTGTGGAATCGCTGAGTGTAACATGATTGGAGTTGCAGCAGGTATCGCTGCTACAGGAAAAGTTCCATTTGCAAGTTCATTTGCTATGTTTGCAGCAGGACGTGCATTTGAGCAGGTTCGTAACTCAGTTGGATATCCAAAATTAAATGTTAAGATCGGTGCTACACATGCCGGAATCTCTGTCGGAGAAGATGGAGCTACACATCAGTGTAACGAAGATATCGCTCTTATGAGAACAATCCCGGGAATGATCGTAATCAATCCTTCCGATGATGTAGAAGCAAAAGCAGCTGTAAAAGCAGCTTATGAGCATGTAGGACCTGTATATCTCCGTTTCGGAAGACTTGCAGTTCCGGTTATCAATGATAACGCAGATTACAAATTCGAGATTGGTAAAGCCATTACACTTCGTGAAGGTACAGATGTGACAATCATCGCAACAGGTCTTGAAGTATCTGAATCCCTCGCAGCAGCAGAGAAGCTTGCAGCAGACGGAATCAGTGCAGAAGTAATCAACATGCACACAATCAAACCACTGGATGAAGCAGCAGTTGTTGCAGCAGCGGCTAAGACAGGAAAGATCGTAACAGTAGAAGAACATTCTGTTATCGGTGGACTTGGAAGTGCAGTATGCGACGTAGTTGCAGAGAAAGCACCAGCTAAGGTAATGAAGATTGGTGTAAATGACACATTTGGTGAGTCTGGTCCGGCTGTAGAACTGATTAAGAAATATGGTCTTGATGCAGACAGCATTTATGCAAAAGTAAAAGAATTCGTGAAATAATTAATAAAGAACGGATAGCCAGAGGCTGCCATTCTGACGAAAAAATTTCGTTGGATGGCAGCCTTTTTTGATCGCCATACGTTCGGAAGAAGTTGCCGGTGGC
Source organism: Dorea sp. MB18-49 (assembly GCF_023669465.1). Lineage (NCBI taxonomy): Bacteria > Bacillati > Bacillota > Clostridia > Lachnospirales > Lachnospiraceae > Dorea > Dorea sp. MB18-49. Next base: position 8,412 of record NZ_JAMOYX010000069.1, on the reverse strand, counting down.
AGGTCCTGGAGATGACAAAATATACAGTAAAGCTGATATCTGCAAGGGGCAAACCCAGGTTGACCGAGTTTGAATATATGATAGGAAAAAGTGAAAAAACATTTGAATCAGTCATAATTACACTTCTTTTGTGCATATTCAACCAAAAACAACCAGAATATTTGTGAAATAACATGATTGAAATTGACCGAGTTTGACGGTATAATGAATTCAACAAGTTGAAAGGGGTAAGAAATATGATTTATACAGTTACGTTTAATCCATCGCTGGATTACATCGTTTCAGTGGATGATTTTAAACTCGGACTTACAAACCGTACAAGCTCAGAACTCATGCTTCCAGGTGGAAAGGGAATCAACGTTTCTATCGTACTTAAGAATCTTGGAATTGAAAGTACAGCACTTGGGTTCATGGCAGGATTTACGGGAAAAGAAATAGCAAGAAGACTGGAAGAAGACGGAGTGACATCTGATTTCATCCAGATTGAAGAAGGAATATCAAGAATCAATTTAAAGCTGAAATCAATCGACGGAACAGAGATCAACGGAAGTGGTCCTGAGATTCCAAAAGACAAAGTAGAAGAACTGATGGACCGTCTGAATACGATGAAAGAAGGAGATATCTTATTCCTTGCGGGAAGTATCCCGGCGTCTATGCCGGATGATATCTACAGCCGGATCATGAAAGAGCTGAAAGATAAGGGAGTTATGATCGTCGTAGATGCGACAAGAGATCTCCTGATGAACGTTCTTAAGTATCATCCATTCCTGATCAAGCCAAATAATCACGAACTTGGTGAGATTTTCGGAGTGACTCTTAAGACAAGAGAAGAAGTCATTCCTTACGGAAGAAAGCTTCAGGAAAAAGGAGCGAGAAATGTACTGATCTCCATGGCGGGTGAAGGAGCGGTACTGATCGCAGAGAACGGAGAGGTCTACAGCTCACCGGCACCGAAAGGCACACTGGTCAATGGTGTAGGAGCCGGAGATTCCATGGTAGCAGGATTTATGGCAGGCTGGATGGAAAAGCAGGATTATGAGCATGCTTTCCATATGGGAGTCGCAACCGGAAGTGCGAGTGCATTTTCCGAATATCTGGCAACCAGACCGGAAGTAGAAGAAGTATATAAGCAGCTGGTGTAAGGCATAAAAGAGAGAAGTGTTGCAAAGAAAATATATTTATCAACAGGAGGGAAAATCATATGAGAATCACAGATTTGCTGGATGCAAGAAGTATTCTTTTGGATGCATCGCCAAAGAGCAAGAGCGAAGCGCTCGACCAGATCGTTGATCTCATGGTAAAGAGCGAAAAGATCAATGACAAAGAAGCATATAGAAAGCAGGTATATGCAAGAGAAGAAGAAAGTACCACAGGAATCGGCGAGGGAATTGCAATTCCACACGGAAAATGCGATGCAGTAACCAAACCGGGACTGGCAGCAATGGTAGTAAAGGACGGTGTGGATTTTGATTCACTGGACGGCGAACCGGTAACATTAATGTTCCTGATCGCAGCACCGAATACAGAAGATAACATTCATCTGGACGTATTAAGTAAATTATCTGTTCTTCTGATGAATGAAGAATTTACAGAATCCTTAAGAAATGCAAAGACAGTTGAAGAGTTCATGAACATTATCAATGATGCGGATGAAAAAGAAGCAGGTATTGATGAGAGACTTGCAGGAGCAGATGAAGAAAGCACAGCAGAAGAGACAACCGGAAAAGTAAAGATTCTTGCAGTTACATCCTGCCCGACAGGAATTGCGCACACATATATGGCCGCAGAAGGAATTGAAAAAGCAGCCAAAGCAAAGGAATGTGCAGTCAAGGTAGAGACAAGAGGTTCCGGCGGAGCAAAAAATGTCCTGACGGCCAAAGAGATTGAAGAGGCAGACGGAATCATCGTAGCAGCCGATGCGCAGGTACCGTTGGACCGTTTTGATGGAAAGAAAGTAATTATCTGCCAGGTATCGGATGGTATCAGTAAAGCAGATGAACTGGTAGACCGTGTGATTAACGGAGATGTCCCTGTATATCATGCAGCAAACGGAGCAGAAGTAAAGGAAAGCAACAGCGGCAAATCAAGTGGAATCGGACATCAGATCTATACACAGCTTATGAATGGTGTATCACATATGCTTCCGTTCGTAGTAGGTGGAGGTATCCTGATCGCACTTGCATTCCTGATTGACGGACTCTGTGTAGATATGAATGCATTATCAGCAGCAGACAGAGGTAACTTCGGTACGATCACACCGGTAGCGGCACAGCTTAAGACAATTGGCGATCTTGCATTTGGACTGATGCTTCCGGTACTGGCTGGCTATATCGGCGAAGCGATCGGTGACAGACCGGCACTTGCAGTTGGTTTTGTAGGCGGACTTATGGCAGCAAATGGAAAATCAGGATTCCTTGGAGCACTGGTAGCAGGTTTTGTATCTGGATATCTGATTCTCCTTCTTAGAAAATTATGTGATAAACTTCCGGAAGCACTTGAGAAAATTGCACCGGTACTGATCTATCCGGTATTTGGAATTCTGGGAATCGGTCTCCTTATGAACTTTGCGGTAGAACCGATCATGGGTGCGATCAACACAGCACTGAACAATGGACTGACAGGAATGGGCGGCTCAAGTAAGATCGTGCTTGGACTGATCCTTGGCGGAATGATGGCAATCGATATGGGAGGCCCGTTCAACAAAGCAGCATATGTATTCGGTACAGCGGCAATCGCAGCAGGAAACTATGACATCATGGCAGCGGTTATGATCGGAGGAATGACGCCTCCATGTGCGATCGCCCTTGCAACATTATTATTTAAGAACAAATTTACAAAATCCGAAAGAGAAGCAGGACCGACCAACTTTGTTATGGGACTTGCATTTATCACAGAAGGAGCGATCCCATATGCGGCAGCTGATCCGCTTCATGTACTTCCATCCTGCATTGTAGGTTCTGCAGTAGCCGGAGCACTGTCTATGGCATTTGGATGTACACTGATGGCACCACACGGTGGAATCTTCGTGTTCCCTGTAGTGGGAAATGCGCTGATGTATCTGGTGGCACTGGTAGTAGGAACTGTAATCTCAGCAGTATTACTTGGAGTGCTGAAAAAGAAAGTCGCTTAGGAAATAAATGTTAAAATACAGGTTTGCCAGTAGAAATATTGACAGACCTGTAAAAAATGAATAGAATGAAAATCACAAAATGTAATATTTATGGAGGTATGAAAATGAAAGAATTTAAGTATGTAATCACAGATAACGAAGGAATCCACGCTCGTCCGGCAGGAGAGTTAGTTAAACTTGCAAAATCTTTCGAAGCATCAGTAATGATCGAAAAAGAAGGAAAGAAAGCTGACTGCAAGAAGATCTTCGGTCTTATGGGTCTTGGAGCAAAGAAAGGTCATGAAGTAACATTCACATTTGAAGGTGATGATGAAGAAGCAGCATGTGAAGCAGTAAGTAAATTCATGCAGGAGAACCTGTAGGAGGTCATATGCTTACAGAACAGCGTTATGAACAGATATTGAAGCTTCTTGAAAAAGAGGGCAGCATTACCGTAACGGAAGTAAAAGAACTTCTGAATATATCGGAATCGACCGTGCGAAGAGATATCACAGCGCTTCATAATGCAGGAAAACTGGTGAAAGTGTTTGGCGGTGCGGTTGCATCGGATCACGTAGTGACGCCACAGGAGCCTACAGTGGCACAGAAAATTACAGTTCATGTATCGGAAAAGCAGCGTATAGCAGAATATGCGGCTGGGTTGATTGGACAGGGAGAGTTCATATATCTGGATGCAGGAACGACAACCGGATATATGCTGGAGCTCTTCTGTGATAAGGATGTAACTGTTGTTACGAATGCTGTTGCGCACGCACAGCGGTTGGCCAAAGCAGGCGTAAAAGTCCGGCTGGTAGGAGGAGAACTGAAAAGTTCGACGGAAGCTGTTGTGGGAAGTGAAGCGATGCAGACGCTTAGAAAATACCATTTTACGAAAGGTTTCTTTGGAACCAATGGCGTGACTAAGAAAGCCGGATTTACGACACCGGATGCGAATGAAGCTATGGTGAAGAAAACCGCAATAGAACAATGCCAGAAAAAATATGTATTATGTGACCATTCTAAATTCGGAGAGGTCAGTTCAGTAACTTTCCTGGCATTTACAGGTGCAGATGTGATCACGGATCGTATCGCAGAAGGATATCAGGATTGCGGGAATATTGTGGTCATAGAATAAACGAATAAGACGATAGAGAGATAGGAATACTTTTGGGTATTTCTATCTTTTTTTACATTTATAACAGAGGTCTTTAGCTCCTTTTTACGAAGTATGTCGAGAAACAAAAAAGCGTATCGGATATTTTTTCGGACAAGTCCCATCAACTGATAAAATATGCATTCCCTATATGTTATCATATGCGAAAATAATTGCAGCATGGTTGTAAAACGCAGTGTTAATATAACCGGACCGCAATTTAAAATAGTTAAAATGAGGTGAATGTATCATGGAAAGACAACTTCCGAAAAATGTAAGACAGATAGGAAATGTAAGTGACAATCCAAAGATATACGTAGAAGATTACGTGGATACATATTTGAATCAGCTGCGGGAGAAAGCCAGAGAACAACCGGTCGGGGTGATACTTACGGGAGAACTGCTGAAACTTGAGGATGAAAATGCAGTATTTGTATCCGGTGCGGTTCAGATGAAAGAAGTAAAGACAAATGGAAATGATATAGAAATTACAGATGAGATAATGAAAGAGGCAAAAGAAGAAGCTGCCCGGTTTTTCCCGGAATGCCGGATCGTTGGATGGGGGATCATTGAAGATGGCAGCCCGATGAGTCGTAACAGAGAAGTTAAACGGATCCAGGAAAAAGAGTTCGCAGAAGAATGGAATCTGTTCTTGTGGAAAAATGCGAGGGAACAGGAAGAAGTCTTCTATGCATACAAATTCGGAGAAATTATGCAGATGGGCGGACATTATATTTATTATGAGAAAAATCCGGAGATGCAGAACTACATGATCAATACAAGAAGAGAGAACGGGGTGACTCCCAGTGAGGTGGTTGAGGATCGAGCTGCAAAGGATTTTCGTAGTGCAGTGAGAGAAAAAATGGAATATAAAGAACAGCATCAAAGTTCAAAATTTGCTTATATAACCAGTGCGCTGCTGGTGTTGATTGTGCTGGTGATCGGAATTACAACAGTAAATAATTTTGACAAAATGAAGTCGGTACAGACATCGCTGGAAAATCTTTCAAAAAGCATGGAAAATGGACAGACAGAAGAAGATACAAAAACAACAACAGCGGCCGAGGCTAAAGAGGGAGCAAAAGAAGTATCCGGTACAGTGAAAAAATCAGAAGAGGCAAAGGTCTCTAAGGAGGGAGAAAGCCAATTGACGGATAAGGATTATTATGTTGTGCAGAAAGGAGAAACACTGGCGGGGATCAGTAAGAAATTATATGGAGATACTTCGCATGTAAAGGCGATATGCAAAATGAATGGATTATCGGATGGCAACCTGATCTATATCGGACAAAAATTGTTACTCCCATAAATGGGAAATGTGTTATACTAAGGTACACAGTATCAGAAGAAACGTTGAAAGGATGACCGACGGATGAAACGCAGGAAGAATAGCAATCTCCATGTTGTGAGAGAGCCGGAAGATCCGACAGATAAGATTATCGAAGAGATTATGGATGAATTAAACAGCGAAGATGGAGTGACAGAAAAGGAGATTCAGGAAGAACTGGCCAGAAGGAAAAGAAAAAAACAAAAAAAAATAGGGATTGTGATTGCGGTCATAGCAATTGCTGCGATATTGGTGTATCTGCTGATTAATCTCCAGACATATACGAAAGTACGGGTCAGTGATACGTATGTAGGAGAAGGAGCAGCAGATAATAATTATGTTCAGTTCCTGGATGGTGTATTAAAATACAGTAAAGACGGAATCTCTTATCTGAATCAATCAGGAAAAGAAAAATGGAACCAGTCATATCAGATAAAGAATCCGATGATAGATGTCAGCGACAAGTCGGCAGCAGTAGCTGATAAAGAAGGAAATGACATTTTGATCCTGCAGGAGGATGGCCTGAAAGGTGAAGTGCATACGACAATGCCGATAGAAAAGGTAAGCGTATCAGAGCAGGGAATCGTCAGTGCCATATTGAAGAATGACACATCAATGAAAGTAATCTGCTATGACACTGCAGGAAATGTTCTGGTGGAACATAAGACATCTCTGGCTGGGACAGGTTATCCGGTGGACGTAGCATTATCTGCAAACGGTGAAGTGATGCAGGTTGTGTATCTTTACACGCAGAATGGACAGATGGTGTCAAGATTATATTATTATAACTTCGGGAAAGCCGGAAAGGATGAAGCCGATCATAAAGTATCCGGTAAGAATTATAAGAATACGATACTGGCCTCCGGATTTTTCATGGATGCAGATACATCCGTGGCAATCGGTGATGACTGTATGGCCATCTATAGCGGAAAAGAAGTTCCGAAACAGTCCGTAAAGATAAAGATGGACAAAGAGATCAAAAGTGTATTTCATAATGAAAAATATATTGGTATGATCTTGAAAAACCAGGGTAAAGGCGGATATGAACTGCGCCTTTATAATAAAAGCGGAAAAGTTGTTCTGTCAAAAGAATTTAAAGGCGATTACAGTCACGTAAAACTTTGTGGAAACCAGGTTATTATGTACGATGGAAAAAACTGCAGTATATTTATGAAGAATGGAATACAGAAATTTAAAGGCAGGATGGATAATAATATATTGGAAATGTTCCCGGTTGGCGGAGTGAATCAATATATTGTGTTAAGTGCAAATGGAATGGAAAAGGTCCGTCTTGTAAAATAAGGAGAAACTATGAATTGGTTGGAAATATCCATAGGGATTATTTTTCTTATATGTATCATAACGGGACTGATAAGAGGTGCAGTCCGTATCATAGTGTCGCTTGTAGCGACGATAGTGACACTTGTGATCGTATTCTTTGCGACGCCGTATGTATCGCAGACAATCGAAAAATATACCCCGCTGGATGATATGATAAGACAGAAAGTAGTAAGTACAATGGCAGATGCAGCGACATCGGCGGTCAGTGGTGGAGACTCTTATTCAGACAAGGGCGGTCTTACGGAAGAAGCAGTAAAAAAGGTACTTAAGGCAGCAGGAGTCAGTGAAGAAAAATTGGAAAGTTACGGTATCTCTATAGCAGATATTGTAAGTGGTAAAGTCAGCAGTGATGATCTTGCAAAGTATGGAATTTCGGCAAATGTACTTGATGGATTAAAAAATAGTGGGAATGAATCGGTGGAAAATGCAATTGAGAACGCAGATATACCGGAGAGTCTGCAGGAGACATTGATCAAGTCGGCTGATATACCGGCGGCATTTAAAAATCTGCTGTTAAAGAATAATAATAAAGCAACCTACCAGAAACTGGGGGTTACAACTTTTGCACAATATGTAGGTGCGTACATTGCAAAACAGGTGATCAATATTATTGCATTCATTTTAACATTTATAGTGGTCACGATTATTTTGAGAGCAGTTGTGTTTGCACTGGATATTGTAACAGAACTTCCGGGAGTCGGAGCGTTGAATCATCTGGCAGGAGGACTGTTCGGAATGGGGATTGCGTTAGTTATTGTCTGGATTATATTTATGGTGATCACATTAATGTATACAACAGATATCGGAAAAGAAATTTACAGAATGGTAGAAGATAATACATTGCTGAAATTAATATATGATGGAAATCCGATTATGAAACTGGCGACAGGAGTGAAATATTAAAAAGTGTAAAAGGGTTCGGGAAGATTATTTCCGGACTCTTTTTTTAGTACCATACATTTGTAAGAAGCTGCCAGTGACAGGTTCTTTTGTATGCTATGATATGTCATAAAGTATCATTTTGTGAAAATGTCCATAAGAGCCCGATAAATTAAACTTGAATTGTCTAAATTGTCTGAATTGCAGAAAATATAAAAACAATCTTGACAATTTAAACCCACTTGTGGTATATTAATCTAGCTGTCGCGTTAGACAAGGCCGTGAGGTAACAGAGTCGAAGCAGAAGACGGCGCTAACTGATTAGAGAATGGCAGGCAATGCTAGAGGGTAATCAGAAATCTTCAGGAATTGCTCCTGAAAAAAAGAATAAAATAACAGTTGACAAACACAACTGATTGTGATATTCTTAATAAGCTGTCGCTTGAGACAAACGAAAGTTTGGCGAAAGGATAGCGGTCGAACAGCTGAAAAGCTGGTCGAAAAAAGATTAAAAAAGTTCTTGACAAACGTCAATGAATATGATAATCTAAATAAGCTGTTTCAAACAGCAAAGACAAAGAACCTTGATAATTAAACAATAGA
>NZ_JAMOYX010000068.1:0-12144 GCF_023669465.1 Dorea sp. MB18-49 | reverse complement strand
GTAAAATGTAAAAATCAAGAAAAATATTAAAAAATTCTTAATATATCGCCGGATGTATAATCAGTGAATGACAGGACATACTAATCTCGTAGCAAAAATGATTAGGAGGAATTCAAAATGGCTAAAAATTACAACTCATCAGAAAACTGTCATAACGCATCAGACAAGAACACATCAAACAAAAATGCATCCAGAAACACATCAAATAAGAATTCATATGGAAAAAATGCATACGATAAGAATGCATCGAACAAAAACGCATATGATAAAGATGCGAAAGACAAGAATTCTTATAATTACGGAAATGAAAACAGTCAGTATTAGGAAAAAGTTTTCCGGACAGGACGTGCAAACACACGTCCTGTTTTGGGGTTTACATACGATATAGCAAAACATATTGACAAAAACTATTACTTGTCAGTAAGATAAAGAAGTAGAAATTAATATTTATTATATGGAGAAATAGATGAAAAAAATGGAATTGATCGCTCCCTGTCATTTTGGATTGGAAGCAGTATTAAAAAGAGAGATACTGGATTTGGGATATGATATCTCAGAAGTAGAAGATGGAAGAGTTGGATTTTGGGGAGATGCGGAAGCAATCTGCCGTGCTAATATATTCCTGAGAACTGCAGAAAGGGTGCTCTTAAAAGTAGGAAGCTTTAAGGCTACCAGTTATGAAGAATTATTTGAGAATACAAAGGCACTCGACTGGGAAAATTATATACCGGAAAATGGAAAATTCTGGATTGCGAAAGCAGCATCTGTAAAAAGTAAATTATTCAGTCCATCGGATATCCAGTCAGTAATGAAAAAGGCAATGGTAAGAAGACTTCAACAGAAATATCATGTAGAGTGGTTTGAAGAAGACGGTGCGGCTTATCCGGTAAGAGTTTTTCTAAAAAAAGATGTGGTAACGGTCGGTATCGATACATCGGGAGTATCACTGCATAAGAGAGGGTATCGTGAAGTTGCGGGAAAAGCTCCGATCACAGAGACACTTGCAGCGGCACTGATCATGCTGACGCCATGGCACAAAGACAGGATTCTTGTAGATCCGTTTTGCGGAAGTGGAACATTTCCTATAGAAGCAGCGATGATCGCAGCAAATATCGCACCCGGAATGAACCGGTCATTTACAGCGGAAGAATGGACGAATCTGATTCCAAAGAAGCTTTGGTATGATACGGTGAATGAGGCAAATGAACTGATCGATGATGACATAGAAGTTGACATTCAAGGGTATGATGCAGATGGTTCTGTAATTAAGATTGCAAGACACAATGCAAGAGAAGCAGGAGTAGATCATCTGATACATTTTCAGGAAAGAGATGTAAAAGATTTGAGCCACCCGAAGAAATATGGATTTATTATTACGAACCCGCCATATGGGGAGAGGCTGGAAGATAAGAAAGACCTGCCGGCATTATATAAAACATTTGGCGAGAGTTTTAAAAATCTGGATTCGTGGTCAGCATACATGATTACTTCTTATGAGGATGCAGAACGCTATTTCGGACGAAAAGCAGATCGTAACCGGAAAATTTACAATGGAATGTTGAAGACATATTTTTACCAGTTCCTGGGACCAAAACCACCTAAGGCAAAGCGTCCGGGAGAAAAACAGGAGAAAAGATAAGATGGAAAAAATTATATTTGCGACGGGAAATGAACATAAAATGATAGAGATCCGTGCAATCCTGAGTGATCTGGGAGCAGAGATCCTGTCACAGAAAGAAGCGGGGATTAAGGCTGATGTAGTAGAAGACGGGGCAACTTTTGAAGAAAATGCCATGATCAAAGCTACAGAGATTGCAAAGATTGCAAATCAGATGCCAGAATATAAGAATGCAGTGGTTCTGGCAGATGACTCCGGACTTGAAATTGATTATCTGAACAAGGAACCGGGGATTTATTCTGCACGTTATATGGGAGAAGATACTTCCTATGACATTAAGAATCAGACATTGCTGGATCGTCTTGAGGGAGTCCCTGATGAAAAACGTACGGCAAGATTCGTATGTGCGATTGCAGCGGCCATGCCGGATGGTTCCTGTGAAGTGGTAAGAGGTACTATGGAGGGAATTATTGGCCATGAGATCGCGGGAGAAAACGGATTTGGGTATGATCCGATATTCTTCCTTCCGGAGTATGGCTGTACAAGCGCAGAACTTTCACCGGAAAAGAAAAATGAACTGAGCCACAGAGGCGAGGGACTAAGAAAGATTCGTAAGATTCTGGAGCATAAATAAAAGTTAGGGTGAAGATATAGATATGAAAATATTGATCATAAGTGACACACATGGCTCTCATAAGAATTTTGACCGTGTAATAGAGAAAGAACGGCCCTTAGATATGCTGATCCATCTTGGAGATGTAGAGGGGGATGAGGATTATATTCCGGCTGTTGCAGATTGTCCGGTACATATGGTGCGTGGAAATAATGACTTTTTTTCAGATCTGCCTGGAGAAGAAGAATTCATGGTAGAGGGATATCATATATTTACAACGCACGGACACGGGTATTATGTATCTATGGGAGAAACGCGGTTGAAACAGGAGGCAAGAGGGCGAGGAGCGGATATTGTGATGTATGGCCATACGCATCGTCCGTTTTATGAAAAGGAAGAAGGGCTTATTACATTGAATCCGGGAAGCCTTTGTTATCCAAGACAGCCGGGGAGAAAGCCTAGTTATATGATCATGCAGATTGACAGTAACGGAAAACTTGAAATTACGCAGAAATATTTAAATTAGAATATAATAAAAAGTGCGGAAACCATTGATTTTTCAAGAAAATCCGCACTTTTGAAAAAAATATAAAAAAAACAAAAAAAGTTGTTGACAATTAGTATGAGGTCATATATAATATGTCTTGTGTCACGGAGCTGATACAAAATGTGACACAAAAGAAACACCATCGGGGTGTGGCTCAGCTTGGCTAGAGCGCCTGGTTTGGGACCAGGAGGTCGCAGGTTCGAATCCTGTCACCCCGATACGCTATGCGGGTGTAGTTCAATGGTAGAACACCAGCCTTCCAAGCTGGATACGTGGGTTCGATTCCCATCACCCGCTCTCCTGAAACAATTGTTTCGGGTTGTGGTTAAGAGATATGAGTCTGTAGCTCAGCTGGATAGAGCAACGGCCTTCTAAGCCGTAGGTCGAGGGTTCGAATCCCCCCAGGCTCGTTTAAACCACTAAATTTAATATGGTGATACTTAGTTGGACAAAAGACAGTTCGATAAGTAATATGGTGGGTATGGTGCAGTTGGTTAGCGCGCCAGATTGTGGTTCTGGATATCATGGGTTCGAGTCCCATTACCCACCCTTTTTCTTTTTTATTGGGCTATCGCCAAGCGGTAAGGCACAGGACTTTGACTCCTGCATTCGTTGGTTCGAATCCAACTAGCCCAGTTTATTATGGGCGTGTAGCTCAGGTGGTAGAGCACTTGACTTTTAATCAAGTTGTCCGGGGTTCGAATCCCCGCACGCTCAGTACGAATGCAGGTTTTTCAAAATGAAGAATCTGCATTTTGCTTACACGCGGATATGGCGGAATTGGCAGACGCGCTAGACTTAGGATCTAGTGTCCACGACGTGCAGGTTCAAGTCCTGTTATCCGCATTTGCAGAGACATTGCCAGTTGCAGGCAGTGTCTTTTTTGATACCAAAGTATGCAAGAGAAGTTGCCGGTTGCCAAAGCGCCCGTAAGGAACTGCCGGTGGTAGATCCGGTAGGTGGCAAGTTCACTGTATAGCAAAATAAAAATCCTGAAGTTTTTCTTGATTAGAACTTCAGGATTTTTGTGTATAGCTTCTATATTATTTGATTATAAATTTACGTATGATACAGCTTACAACTCCGGCGATACAGATCGGAAGCAGTGTGTCTTTTAATCCGCCGTATACAGTCAGAGCATTATGAATACCCAGAAGTGCGGCAGGAGCCTGTGGGATGAGTACGGCAAACATTGCGGACAGATATGATCCGGCAGCAATGATAATAAAGGATGTAAGTCCACGCCCATTATCAATACTGTTTCCTCTGCGTCCCTGTTTCTTGCTTCCTCCGAGAACGCAGAAAAAGATGATCACTTCATAGAGCAATAATACCGCACCAACCGCGAGATATGCGATCAGTTCCTGATCCGCTGATGTTAAGCGGGAAACAATATTGCCAAACGAACCGGCATTGGCCAGAAAATGCAGTCCCAAAAGATAGATGATCCAGGCAATCAGCAGAAGTGTTCCCATTCTTAACAGAAGATTGATGAATTTGAATAGGATCTTTCCTCCGGCTTTAGCGGTTTTTGCAACCGGTTTTGCAACATTTGGAACTTTTACACCACGATTTTTGCGGCTTTTTTTCTCTTTCTGTCGGTTGTTACGAGGATCGTCGCAGTCGTCTTCATACTCATTATCGTAGTCGTCTTCATATTCATCATCGTAAAGGTCATCATCCAGCTCGTCAAAGATGTCGTCATCATAGTAGGCAGTATCAAAGAAGTTATCTTTTTTACTTTGTTTTTTGTTTTTCTTACCAGCCTTCTTATTTTTATTCTTTAATTTCTTTGTTAGTCTGTCGTAATCATTTTTTTTGATGTAATCTGTATGATCAATATCCGATAATCCTGATAGTACATCGCGGTAGTCATCGTCATCATCAATAGAAATATCAGGAAGATCACCTTCGTAGATCACTTCGAAATCGTCGTCGAAGATATCGGAAGTAGATTGTGTTTTCTTCTTATTACTTAAACTCATTATTAGTCCCTCCTATTTATACCCATCTCTTATTCTATAATGTTTGAAAAAAACTCTCAAGAGTGGTCACAGAATATTCACGAAGTTGTAAGAAAAACTTTAGATTTGTATTACATGCAATAAAAGCTTAACAGATATGAAAAGATGTTTATTGAGAAATAAGAAAGAATCACGTATAATGAAGTTTATTAATATAATGATACGGGGGTAAAATGTCTTTTGATCCTATTATCATATAATAAAAAGGAGAGAGTATATTTGACAGAGTTTTATTATTTTGCATTATCATTTTTTGTATATGGATTTCTGGGATGGTGTACGGAAGTTGCATATGCAGCTGTGAAGCAGGGAAAATTCGTGAACCGAGGATTCTTAAACGGACCGATCTGTCCGGTATATGGAATCGGAGTTGGTGTTGTAGTACAGTTTCTGACACCGGTTGAGAATAATCTGGTATTATTGTATATCAGTTCGACCATACTTGTGACGGCAATAGAAGGAATTACCGGATTCCTGCTGGAGAAGATTTTTCATAATAAATGGTGGGATTATTCAGACCAGCCATTGAATATCGGTGGATATGTATGCGTGTTGTTCTCATTGATATGGGGCGTGTTCTGCGTTCTGATCGTAAAAGTGATCCATCCGCTGATCTACAAGGTGTTGACAATGATTCCATTTGTTCTTGGAATTATAGTTATGGCATGTCTGGCTGTCGGACTTCTGGCAGACCTGTATGTAACAGCTTCCGCTATTCTGAAGATGAACCGCAAACTTGAAACGATGGAGAAGATTGCAGCCGAGCTGAAAGATCTGTCTAACAAGGTCGGAGAGAATATCTATGAAAATGTAATGGAAGGTATGGAATTCCAGGAAGAGAAGAAAGAGCAGCTTGGTAATGTAAGAGAAGAGCTGAAGGAACGTCTGGAGGAGCCGAAGGCAATCGTGAATGGTCTCAGAGACGGAGTAAAGGAACGCCTGGAAGAACCAAAAGCCCGTATGGAGAAACTGGCTCCGAAGATCAATGTAGAAGAGATGAAGGCCCGTATGGAAGAGTTAAAAGCAAAATACGAAGAGATGGCAGAGAACCGTACAAAGGTTGGCGAACGTCTTGTGAAAGCGTTCCCGAAGATGCAGGTAAGGCAGCATAAGGAGATATTTGAGGAGCTGCGGGAGCGGGTGCGGCGGAGTAAATAAATGGCTATTTAGTTCATCAAACCGGCTATATACTGTGTTCTTCAAGGACCGAGAGGCCAACTTCGTTAATCAATTAAATAACAAAAAACCTTGAAGAATGAATCTTCAAGGTTTTCTTCATGCGGAAAAAGGGACTTGAACCCTCACAGGATTGCTCCCACTAGAACCTGAATCTAGCGCGTCTGCCATTCCGCCATTTCCGCTTGACAAAAAGTATCTTACCATAGTCTGACGGAAAATGCAAACGTTTTTTGTAAAAAATTGAAATTTTTTTAATTTTTTCTTCAAATACGATTTTTAGCCGTTCTAATTAATCTCAATCCCATTTACCTCAAGATGATCATCAATCGCAATCACCAGACAGCGGCGGCCGTCAATCTCACGTGTCTCTACCAGATCGGCACGTTCGGGATTAACTTTGACTACCACGTCCGGTGTCTCAATCTGGAAAGTCTTAGCACTGGCAATGTTGGATGCAAGCAGTGTACCATGTACACCGACTGTTTCATCAAATTCATCATCGAATGATTCCAGCTTTTCTTCGGCAACACCGCTGCGTGTCAGGAGCTTCTTGACATCGGTCTTGGATAATTCCAGCGGTTCCGGTTCTTCCTTGGCCTGTTCGATCATTTCGTTTAAGTTATCGTGGATATTGCGGACCACTTCGTAGTTACTGTCTTCGCCGAGGGTGTCGCTTACGATTGCCTGGAAGGTTGTCTTCTGGTCGCCTGCAGTCAGTGGTGTTGTGCTTCCAAGGACATGTTCTACGAAATATGGCTGTAACTCTTCCGGTTTCTTCGTATAATAAAGAACATTATGTACATCGGCTGCACGATCCTGGAAGGCCGGGAATAAGAATCCTTTGACCGGAGCCTCTACGAACCAGTCGCGGATGCGGTCTTCGATGTTATTTGTCTGTGCATTGTATGTAAGTCCGGCTTTTGTAAGATTGACCGGGCAGATACTGCAGAGGATGTGTTCGTATACAGTGTCGGATGCATCTTCCATCTCCAGACCATCTTTCGTCTTGCCCGGAACATCGTATACGGCATGGATCAGGATGATATAGTAGTTCTCGCCGTATTCATAACTTTCCACAACTTTATCATAGAATTCTTCGAGAAGAAGGTCGTCCTGAAGCTTGCTGTTCTTTAGTTTCATCAGAAATTCCTGTGTGCCGCCGTTCAATTCCTGGTCGAGTGGGAATTCCATGTTGATGAGGTTCTTTCCGATCGTTCCGGAAAGTGTATGTTTGAAGATATCAAAATATTTGAAAGCCTCTTCTTCCGGTAAAGATAAGAAGGCTTTTTTCATTTCCATTTTTTTCTCTTTTTCGTGATCGACATAGCATCCACAGATACGTGTGATGGCGCAATTTTCAGGAGAAAACTGTTTGCGGATCTCTAATACTTCTTTTTTGTTCATATTTGTCACTTCCTTATTAATCATATGCTGGGAGGATATTTTAACCCCAGTATCATAAAATGTTAGCATATCAGCCGGGAAAAAACAATCATAGACCATTGTAAAAGATGGGGCGGGAACGTATAATAATAGATAGAATATGTCAAAATACGTAA
Source organism: Dorea sp. MB18-49 (assembly GCF_023669465.1). Taxonomy (NCBI): domain Bacteria; kingdom Bacillati; phylum Bacillota; class Clostridia; order Lachnospirales; family Lachnospiraceae; genus Dorea; species Dorea sp. MB18-49. The sequence goes on along the minus strand of NZ_JAMOYX010000068.1, from coordinate 4,604 downwards.
CTATTCAACACTGGAAAATATGGGGAAAGGGATAGTTATAGTAAAAAAGAAAGGGAAATAAGAATATGGGGAATATATTCGACATTTTAGGACCGGTGATGGTAGGTCCATCCAGCTCACACACAGCGGGAGCAGTCAGGATAGGTATGGTTGCAAGACAGTTGTTCGGCCGTCAGCCGGAGAGGGCAGAAGTCTATTTACATGGTTCTTTTGCTGCAACAGGAAAGGGGCATGGAACGGACCGGGCGCTGATCGCCGGATTATTGGGGATGATGCCGGACGATATGCGGATACCGGACAGCTACGAAGTTGCAAAAGACATGGGGATGGATTTTGTAATGAAGAATAAGAACATCAAGGGTGCACATCCGAATACTGCCCAGATTATTATGGAAGCAGAGGGCGTACCACAGATGAAAATCCAGGCACATTCCATCGGAGGCGGACGTATCTGCGTCTGTAAATTAGACGGGATTGATGTGAATTTCAGCGGAGAGAGCTGTACGCTTATTATCCGTAATGTGGACGAACCGGGACGAATCATGGAGGTTGCTGCTGCGCTCAGTAAAGCCGAGATCAATGTGGCGACCATGCAAGTGTTCCGTGACAAACGTGGCGGAACGGCCGTTATGGTGGTAGAGACAGACCAGGTGATCCCGCAGAGTGCGATCGATGAACTGGAGAGCAAGCCGGGAATTATCCGTGTGAAATTTCTTGATCCGAATGGATCGGTATAGATAATGGAGGAAAAGAACATATGTCATATCAGTCAATGGAAGAGGCGAAACTGAGAGGGGAAAAAGAGAACATTCCATTCTGGAAAGCAATCCAGTTAGAGGATGCACAGGAGAGGGATGTGAAGATAGAAGATTCCTGGGAAAAGATGAAGTATATGTGGCAGTCCATGCTGGATGCGCTGGATGCTTATGAACCAGACAAGGTATCAAGAAGTGGTCTGGTCGGAACAGAAGGCGGGCTTATGGACAATTACCGTGAGAATGAAGAACCGTTGTGTGGGGATTTTGTCTCAAAGGTGATGTCTAATGCACTGAAGATGGGGTGTAATAATGCCTGTATGAAACGAATTGTTGCGGCACCCACAGCAGGAGCCTGCGGTGTACTTCCGGCAGTACTTGTTACTTATTATAAAGAATATAATGTTCCGGAAGAAAAGATGATAGAAGCCATGTATGTGGCAGCCGGACTTGGTCAGATCATTGCCAACCGGGCATATCTTGCGGGAGCATCGGGAGGATGTCAGGCAGAGATTGGTTCCGGTTCGGGAATGGCAGCCGGGGCAATCTGTTATATCAAAGGCGGAGATACGGATCAGATCGGACATGCCTGTGCGATGGCATTGAAGAACCTGATGGGACTTGTATGTGATCCGGTAGGAGGTCTGGTAGAGGTACCGTGTGTGAAACGTAATGTAGGCGGTGCAGTGAATGCGCTGGCGGCAGCGGACATGGCACTGGCAGGGATTACAAGTAAGGTACCTGTTGACCAGGTGATAGATGCGATGAAAGAAGTCGGGGACAAGATGGACGTATCATTGAGAGAAACCGGTGTCGGTGGTGTTGCCGGAACAGCTGCAGCACAGGAAGTAGTAGAAAAATTAGGGATGTAGCGTAAGCTACATCCCCTTTTTAAGAGAGCGTTGTTTTTAAATCGGTGCTATGAAAATAAGCGTGTGCTTTATCGAATAATTTGTTGCACAGGACCGTATAAACAGAACCAAACAGGTTGGCACCAATTCGGAGTGCTACTGCGTATGGCATTCCAAACAGACCGGACGCAATGGAAAGCGCTCCAAATGTATTGAACACTGTCTGCCAGGAATATCCTGCCGAATATCCGACACCAATTCCGCCAATGATTCCGATATAGGCATACATAGACTTCGGAAGAACCGTATACAGAACAATGAATAACAGACCTCCTACGATGTTGAACATCCAACGCTTTCCGGAACGTGCGACACAGTCATTTGTAAACGGAAGACACACGGACATACATGCGATACCTGCCCACATAGCTCTTGGAAGTCCGAGCAGGGACATGATGAGCATCGCTGATGATACGATGAATGTCAGCTTGATATACCATCTGCTGCGTGCGGAATGAATGTTGAATTCCTGGAACAGATGAGAAAATTTACGCCGGTAAGGACGGTTCTTCTGATTCTTATAGAAAATGATCATGCAGAGGATCATTCCGACAAGGAGTCCTTCCAGTCTTAAAATGTAGGCATGTCCGCTTACATCATATCCAAATAATAATAGATAGCCAAGGACAAAAGTAGAGTGATTGTACATGATCACATTGTGGCATCCGAGGATCATCAGCAGCATGATACAGACCACATTGACAAAGAATGCCGGAACCGGGGATACCATGTTGGCAAGACGGGGACCCGCCATAAGGATTGCGTAGATACCTGCGATAGAGGCAAGTCCGTGTGTGGTACGGATTCCGAAATCGGCCTGCCTGAGAACCAGCACGGCCAGAAGCACGGTAACTCCGACAACACTGTTGTCATTTCCGATGAATTTACTATATAAAGATACAACGGCGACACAGAATACCATTACAAGATATACTTTAAAGTTGTAAATGAGTATGTGACGGCGTTTTTCTTTTTTATCGGTTGTGTTTTTAATCAGCTGTTTAGAGCCGGTCGAGCTTAGTTGTAGTTCCTGGTAAAATGTCATAATAAAATCTCCTTTATTTTTTTTGTGAAGAAAGAATCTCGTTCGCTTCACGGATTAGTTGGAATAAAGTCTCGAATTTCTCTTTCTTCATATTTTTCTGTAATGTATAGAGTGGATCCAGATAGTAATAGTACATACGGTCAATCTCATCTTTTCCGGCACCGGTAATGCGGATGCAGTAACTGCGGCGGTCGGACGCAGAGGCCTCTTTACAGATAAACCCTTTGGATTCCAGATGGTCGGTCAGGCGGCTTACGATAGTCTTACTGATGCCCATAGCGTTGGTAATCTGTCTTGGGGTCAGTGGTTCTTCCGAAAGCGCGATCCGGAACAGAAAATCAATCTCCTGAGCAGAAGTGTGCTCTGATTTTCCGGATTTCCGGATCGCCATACTTGCGAAATGCCGGAGGTCGCCTTGTTTTGATACGATATCGGTCCAGTTTTTGTCTTTCATAGTTGCTCCTTTATAATAGTTTACTTTGTAAACAATTGCGATAAGTACTATAATAGATATAGGAGAAAATGTCAAGGGGATCTATGGAAGTATCTTTGGTTTATAAAAATAAAAAAGTTTGTAACGAATTGAGGAAAAATGACTCTTAATAGTAAAAGAAGATATAAATGAGAGAAGAGAGGTGAGTTCATGGAATCTTTTGAGGAAGTATATCAGAAATATTTAAAAGAGGTATATTGTTTTCTGCTGAGATTATCCGGAGACAGGGAAATAGCAGAAGAACTTACCTAGCAGACATTTGCCATTGCATTTGAAAAATTGGAAAATTTCAGAGGTGAATGTAAATTATCGGTGTGGTTATGTCAGATTGCGAAGCATGAATATTATGCGTGGACAAAAAAGCAGAAAAGATATGCAAATAAATTAGATGAAAATCATGCGGATCAAGGGGAGGATTTATTAAATGGCATAATCAATCAGGAAAATGGACAGATCATCCGAAAGATTCTACATGACTTACAGGAACCGTACAAAGAAGTATTCATGCTGCGGGTGATGGGAGAGGTATCATACAGAGATATCGGACAGTTATTTTCAAAAAGTGAAAGCTGGGCGAGAGTGACCTATTACAGAGCCAAGAAAATGATTGTAGAAAAGATGGGAGGCGCAGGCAATGATGAAATGTGAGATTATCAGAGATCTGATACCGTTATATCTGGATAAGGTATGCAGCGAAGATAGCAGAAAACTGGTGGAAGAGCATTTAGCAGAATGTAGTGAATGCAGGAAATATATGAAAGAATTAGAGACGGAATTGGAAGCGGTGAAACAGAAAAAAGAAGAAGATCTGGATGAAAAGCGGTTGTTACAGGAAGGAGCGGAGCGTATGAAGGAAATCGGCAAGAAAAGTATCGTAGATAAGATGATTATTGTGGATACATTACTAAATTTCTTATTGATCGTAACGGCTGTAGTATTGTGCAAACGGCAGATAGATATCGAAGGTGCCGATGCAGGATATTATATAGCAGCTATGGTATTCAGTTTTGGATTTATTATCGCGTTTTTCGTATGTGACTGCATCACACTGGTTCAGAAATGGAAGAGAAGAAAAATGCAGACGGAATGGGAGTATAAACAGATTCCAATCTGTGAAAGTTATGCGAAGATATCTATAGGGGTAAAAGTAATCGTTGTATTTATGCTGGTATGTGCGGCTTGTATATTGGGATTTTCACAGTTTGGAGGAATGTTTTCTATTTAATGCATTATGGCGGCTGTCACCGATCGGAATAAACTTACAAGGTCCTATCCTGTGCTGACTCCAACATGGGGAAATTCTAAAGCAAAAAAGTTGACCTAAAAACGAGCTCACAAAAAATCCAAACTCGACATTCGTCTCAGACAGTGGATTTTTTGTGAGCAAACGGTCAACTTTT
>NZ_JAMOYX010000067.1:0-12452 GCF_023669465.1 Dorea sp. MB18-49 | reverse complement strand
TTACCATATATTATTATATATTGGTATATATTGCTGAACATTGCAAAACGTTAGTCAGCATTTAGTGTTTTACAGGTTTTGTAGTACTCCGCGATTTTGACACCAAAATGCGGCGAAAAACAGCAAAAAAACAGGCAGAAAAAAAGCCCGAAAAAAGAAAATAATTAAAGATTTACGAAAAAAACAATAAGAAAATTATTGTGCAACATGTACAAAAATACAAGGAGATTTAATGAGAAAGCTTGCGTTAAATGATGAAATATTACTAAAAATAGAGAAACCGGCACGTTATATCGGAAATGAAGTGAACTCGGTCATGAAAGACCCTGAAAAGGTGTCTATTAGATTTGCCATGTGCTTCCCGGATGTGTATGAGATTGGGATGTCGCATCTGGGTATTCAGATCCTTTATGATATGTTCAATAAGCGCGAAGATGTGTGGTGTGAACGTGTCTATTCGCCGTGGACGGATCTCGATCGGATTATGCGAGAGAGAAAGATTCCGTTATTTGCACTGGAGTCCCAGGATCCGGTAAAGGAATTCGATTTTCTTGGAATCACGCTGCAGTATGAGATGTGTTATACCAATATCCTGCAGGTTTTGGATCTGAGCGGCATCCCACTGGCAGCAGAGGAAAGAACGGACGAAGATCCGATCGTGATCGGCGGCGGTCCGTGTACGTATAATCCGGAGCCGTTAGCGGAGTTCTTCGACCTGTTCTATATGGGAGAAGGCGAGACGGTCTATGATGAGCTTCTGGATGCCTATAAGGAGAATAAGAAGCGTGGCGGAACGAGGAAAGAATTTCTGGAGATGGCAGCAGAGATCGAAGGAATCTATGTTCCGGCATTCTATGATGTGACTTATAAAGAAGACGGTACGATTGAAAGCTTCCGTCCAAATAATCCGCATGCAAAAGAAAAGATCAAGAAACAGGTAGTCATGGATATGAGCAGTGCAACGTATCCGGAAAAGCCGGTCGTTCCGTTTATCAAGGCAACACAGGACCGTGTCGTGCTTGAGATTCAGAGAGGATGTATCCGCGGATGCCGTTTCTGCCAGGCGGGAATGTTATACCGCCCGACCCGTGAGAAGGATGTAGAAGTATTAAAAGAATATGCATACAAGATGCTGAAGAATACAGGACATGAAGAGATTTCTTTAAGCTCCTTAAGTTCCAGTGATTACAGCCACTTAAGAGAGCTTGTAATGTTCCTGATTGAGAACTTTAAGTCGCAGGGAATCAACATCAGTCTTCCGTCGCTTCGTATTGACGCATTTTCTCTGGATGTGATGGGACAGGTACAGGATATCAGAAAGAGCAGTCTGACATTTGCGCCTGAAGCCGGATCACAGCGTATGCGTAATGTGATCAATAAAGGGCTTACAGAGGATGATATCCTCGGAGGTGCCGGACAGGCGTTCGATGGCGGCTGGAATAAGGTAAAGCTTTATTTCATGCTTGGACTTCCGACAGAGACGGAAGAAGATATGAGAGCCATTCCGGAACTTGCTGACAGAATCGCCAGACGTTATTACGAGATTCCGAAGGATCAGCGGAATGGAAAGTGTCAGATTACAACGAGTACGTCGTTCTTTATTCCAAAACCATTCACTCCGTTCCAGTGGGCAAGAATGTATACGAATGAAGAATATATTTCAAGAGCAGCGATCGTAAAGCATGCATTTAATGAACAGCTTAACAGAAAGAGCCTGAGATATAACTGGCATGATGCAGAGGTTACTGTGCTGGAGGGTGTCTTTGCAAGAGGGGACAGAAAGACGGCAGCAGTAATTAAAGAAGCGTATCGTCTGGGATGTCTGTATGACTCCTGGAGCGATCAATTTGATAATGAGAAATGGATGCAGGCGTTTGAAAATACAGGCATTGATATCGCATTCTATAATCACAGGGAGCGTCCGCTGGATGAAGTGTTCCCGTGGGATTTCATCGATATCGGTGTAACGAAAGAATTCCTGAAGAGAGAATGGAATCAGGCAATGAATGCCGAAGTAACACCGAACTGCCGTATGAAATGTTCCGGCTGCGGTGTCGCAAAATGGAAAGGAGGTGTCTGTGTTGAAAGTAAGAATTAAATTCCGTAAATATGGAGTCATGCGTTTCATCGGACACCTGGACGTGATGCGTTATTTCCAGAAAGCAATCCGGCGCGCAGAGATACCGATCGCATTTACAACCGGATACAGTCCGCATATGATCATGTCATTTGCGCAGCCGCTTGGAGTTGGCGTGACGAGTGACGGAGAATATTTTGATATCGAGATTACGGAACCGATTTCTTCCGAGAAGGCGGTTGCCCAGTTAAATGCAGTGATGGTGGAGGGCGTAGAAGTCATAAGCTTCCGCGAAATCTCATCGGATAAAAAAGCAAGCGGTATGACGATTGTGGCTGCAGCAGATTATAAAGTGACATTTCCTGAGACATTCCAGCATGCGGAAGAGATTCGTACACTTCCGGAGAGCTGGAAAGAGAAGGTGGATGCATTTATGGCACAGCCGGAGATCGTTGTGTTAAAGAAGACAAAGCGAAGTGAAAAAGAAGTCGATATCAAACCAATGATCTACAAAATGACTGCATTGGACGATGGCATCTATCTGTACCTTGCAACAGGAAGTGAGCAGAATCTGAAGCCGGATCTGGTGGCAGAAGCGTTCTTAAAATTCGCAGGAGAAGATCCGGAAGAAATACCGGTGCATATCCACCGCATTGATGTGTATGCAAAGAATCCGGAGGCGGCAGAAGGACAGACTGAGTTTATAACACTGGAAGGTCTTGGAAAAGATATTTTATAAAATAAATCCGGAGATCATTTACAGTGATTACTAAAATGATACAGATATAACGGACTTCCATTAATCTGACAGGAGTGATAAAACAATGAGCAAAAAGGAAGTAAAGACAAATGCCATGCGTATGCTGGACCGTGCAAAAGTCTCGTATACATATGAAGAATATGAATGCGATGATTTTACAGACGGTATCCAGACCGCAGACAAACTTGGATATGACCACAAACTGGTCTATAAGACACTTGTAACAACAGGGAAGACGGGAAACCATTATGTATTCGTAATTCCGATCGAAGCAGAGATTGATTTTAAAAAGGCAGCAAAAGTTGTCGGTGAAAAATCGCTGGAGATGCTGCATTTAAAAGATCTGACCAAAGTAACCGGATATGTGCGCGGCGGCTGCACGGCGATTGGCATGAAGAAACAGTTTCCTACCGTAATCCAGGAAGATGCAAAAGAGCTGGAATATATGCATGTCAGCGGCGGAAAGCTTGGAATGCAGATCAGGCTTGCACCGTTAGACCTTCAAAAGGTTGCAAAAGCAGAATTTGCAGATGTGATCCGTCCATAACCAGATGTGGTGATGGTGTGCAGAGCATCTGTGTATAGACGAAAAGTATGTATATTTATGCAGTAGTTCTAAAAATCATCCGCTATTCACGTGCATATTAACACATTATTGCATTGAAGTGCGCGCGAAAATGATGTAAGATAAATACAGTTACGTTTTTATAGCGGAAGAATATGAATACATTTCAGAAAATACTTGGTTGGAGGAATACGAAAAGTGAAAAAAGTTGTAAAATTTGGTGGTAGTTCGCTTGCAAGTGCCGAGCAGTTTAAAAAAGTAGGTAACATTATCAGAAAAGAGGAATCCAGAAGATATGTCATTCCATCTGCACCTGGTAAACGTACGCCGGATGATACAAAGGTAACAGATATGTTATACAGCTGTTATGGACAGGCAATTCTTGGAGAAGATGCGGAAAGAGATTTTGAAGAACAGTTAGAGGCAATCAAAGAGAGATATAACAGCATCATCAGAGGATTGAACCTGGATCTGAGCCTGGATGAGGAATTTAAAACAATCCGTACAAACTTCAGCAAGAAAATCGGCAGAGATTATGCGGCTTCCCGTGGAGAGTATCTGAATGGTATCATCATGGCTGCATATCTTGGATATGAATTCATCGATGCTGCAGAAGTAATCGTCTTTGATGAAAATGGTAATTTTGACGGAGATGAGACACACAAGATCCTTTCTGAAAGGCTGGAGAATACAGAGCGTGCAGTTATTCCTGGATTTTATGGTGCAAAGCCAGACGGAAGTATTCAGACATTCTCCCGTGGCGGTTCTGATATCACAGGTTCGATCGTTGCAAAGGCTGTACATGCCGATATGTATGAAAACTGGACAGATGTATCTGGTTTCCTGATCGCTGATCCAAGAATCATCAAGAATCCAAAGCCGATCGATGTGATTACATACAGAGAATTGAGAGAGTTGTCTTACATGGGAGCAACTGTACTTCATGAAGATGCAATCTTCCCGGTACGTAAAGAGGGTATCCCGATCAATATCCGCAATACCAATGCACCGGAAGATAAGGGAACTCTGATCGTAGAAGATACTTGCAGAAAACCTCGTTTTACAATTACAGGTATCGCAGGTAAGAAGGATTTCGCTTCTATCACGATTGAAAAAGCGATGATGAATTCCGAAGTCGGATTCTGCCGCAAGGTTCTGGAGGTGTTTGAAAATAATAATATTTCCATTGAACATATGCCGTCAGGAATTGATACGATGACAATCTTCGTTCACAGAGATGAATTTGAAGAAAAAGAACAGGATGTCATTGCCGGAATCCACAGAGCCGTAGAGCCTGACTTCCTGGAACTGGAATCAGATCTGGCGTTGATCGCTGTTGTGGGAAGAGGTATGCGTGCAACCAGAGGAACTTCCGGACGTATCTTTGCTGCACTCGCACATGCGAATGTCAATGTCAAGATGATCGATCAGGGATCCAGTGAGCTGAATATTATCATTGGTGTCAGAAGTCATGATTTTGATGCCGCAATCAACGCGATTTATGATATTTTCGTAAAAACAATGATTTAGGATCTCGCATAGATAACAAGAAAGATATTTAACTTTGCAAGTAAGAACATTACAATGCTTGTAAATTGTAATTAAGAATTGGGGAGGCTATTATTAGCGATGAATATTATGTTTTTCCTGAAGCCAAAGAGTGAGCTGGCATATATCTATGACTATCACACACTCCGACAGGCTATGGAGATCATGGAATATCACAAGTATTCGTGTGTGCCGATACTGAATAAAGAGGGGAAATATGTCGGCTCGATCACGGAAGGTGATGTCCTGTGGGCATTAAAAAAGCTGGATATCTTTAATATAAAGGAAGCAGAAGATATCAGTATTATGAAGATCAAACGCCGTGTAGACTATCAGTGTGTAACTGCTGAGTCAGACATGGAAGATCTGATCGGCCGTGCGATGGAACAGAATTTTGTACCTGTTATCGACGACCAGGAACATTTTATCGGTATTATTACCAGACGAGACATTATTGGTTACTGTTATGACAAATTGAAAGAATATGGGACACAAGATGATCATTGATTTTCATACACATATGTTTCCAGATAAGATAGCCGGGCGTACGCTCGACTATCTTTCTGGCATTTTTGGAGCAAGTCCGTTTGCGGATGGAACATATACGGGACTTTGTAATTCTATGGGAAAAGGAGCAGTTGATATTTCTATTGCACTTCCGGCTGTGACGAAGGTATCGCAGGTTGCATCGATCAACCGGTTTGCATCTGCGTATACGGAAGGACCTGTCATCTCTTTTGGCGGGATTCATCCGGAATGTGAGAATTATAAAGAGATATTAAAAGAAATAAAGAATCTGGGATTGAAGGGGATTAAGCTGCATCCGGATTATCAGGATATGTATTTTGACAATATCCGCTATGAACGTATTATCGATGCAGCATCAGAACTGGGACTGATCACAGTGGTGCACGCGGGTGTTGATCCAAAATGTCCGGAGGATGTACACTGTACACCGAAGATGGCAAGAAAGGTTCTGGATGATGTAAAACCGGAGAAACTAGTGCTTGCACATATGGGCGGCAATGAAATGTGGGATGATGTGGAACGGTATCTGGTGGGACAGAACGTATATTTTGATACAGGAGTCATACTGAATATAATGCCGCAGGAACAGTTCTTACGGATCGTACATATGCATGGTGCAGACAGGATTCTGTTTGGAACAGATTCTCCGTGGGCAGATCAGAAGAATTTTGTGGCGTTGTTAGAGCATATGCCACTGACAGAGGAAGAGAAGGCTGCCATCTTTTCAGAAAATGCAAAGAAATTGCTGGGAATATAGCAGACAGAAGTAAGAAAAGAAGGCTGCAAAATATTGATGATACAAAAAATGTAAAAAAACAAAAAATATTCCGGATACCACTTGCATTTTGGAAAAACGTATGCTATTATCTTCTAGTATGCCGCACAGTGAGGTTGAAGTTCTGCTGAAATTATCAGTCAGACACCGTAACTGGCGAGTAATGATAATAGGAGGTGCCATATGTACGCAATTATAGCAACAGGTGGTAAACAGTACAAAGTAGCCGAAGGCGATATCATTAAAGTAGAGAAACTTGGTGTAGAAGCTGGAGAAACTTTTACATTTGACCAGGTTCTTGCAGTAAGTGACAACGGATTAAAAGTTGGTAACCCGACAGTTGCAGGTGCAACAGTTGAAGCTTCTGTAGTTGAGAACGGTAAAGCTAAAAAAGTTATCGTTTATAAGTACAAGAGAAAGACTGGATACCATAAGAAAAACGGTCACAGACAGCAGTATACTGCAGTTAAGATTGAAAAAATCAACGCTTAATATTGGAGAGCATCCATGATTCATGTAACGATCTTTCAGAACAAGTATAAAGAATGTGTAGGTTTTCAGACGGAAGGACATGCTGAATATGCAGATCCAGGACAGGATATTGTATGTGCCGCTGCTTCTATCCTGGTGATTAACACAATCAATGCAATTGAAGAATTTACGGAAGATGACGCGAGTCTGATTTCGGAAGATGAGATGGGAATGATTTCTTATCATCTGAATCATCCTTCAAAAGATGCACAGCTTTTACTGAACACAATGATTCTTGGTCTGGAACAGATGGTAGATGATGACAACTATGCAGAATATATTGATTTAACATTCGAGGAGGTGTAACAACCATGATGAAATTAAACCTTCAGTTTTTCGCTCATAAAAAAGGTGTAGGTTCTACAAAGAACGGTAGAGATTCTGAGTCTAAGAGACTTGGTGCTAAAAGAGCTGACGGACAGTTTGTAAAAGCTGGTAACATTCTTTACAGACAGCGCGGAACAAAGATTCACCCAGGAATCAATGTAGGACGCGGCGGTGACGATACATTATTCGCACTCGTTGATGGCGTTGTAAGATTTGAAAGAAAAGGAAAAGATAAGAAACAGGTTTCTATCTATCCAGTAGCTTAATTATGAGTTGAAAAAGTGCGTTGCAATGATTAACTTCTTTCGGTTATGATGCAGCGCGCTTTTTTTAACTTCCGTTTATTTATATAGATGAAAGGAATACAGTATGTTTGCAGATAGAGCAAGGATATTTATTAGAGCAGGAAAAGGCGGAGACGGTCATGTGAGTTTCCGGCGCGAGAAGTACGTGGCGAATGGCGGCCCAGATGGTGGAGACGGCGGACGCGGCGGTGACGTTATATTTGAAGTCGATGAAGGACTGAATACACTTCAGGATTACAGACATAAACGAAAATTTACAGCAAAAGACGGCGAACAGGGCGGAAAACGCAGATGCCATGGTGCAGATGGGGAAGATATTGTCCTGAAAGTTCCGGAAGGAACGGTTATCAAAGAATCAGAATCCGGTAAAGTCATTGCAGATATGTCCGGAGATAATCGCAGACAGATCATCTTAAAAGGTGGTAAGGGTGGTCTTGGTAACCAGCATTTTGCAACTGCAACCATGCAGGTTCCAAAATATGCACAGCCAGGACAGCCGGCGAAAGAATTATATGTTGATCTGGAATTGAAAGTGATCGCGGATGTAGGACTTGTAGGATTCCCAAATGTCGGGAAATCTACATTCTTATCACGTGTGACGAATGCACAGCCGAAGATCGCCAATTATCATTTCACAACATTGAATCCAAACCTTGGTGTCGTGGATCTTCCGGATGCGAACGGATTCGTAATCGCTGATATTCCGGGACTGATCGAAGGTGCATCGGAAGGTGTCGGACTCGGACATCAGTTCCTGCGCCATATCGAACGTACCAAACTGATGATCCATGTAGTAGATGCAGCCGGAACCGAAGGACGTGATCCGGTAGATGATATCTATAAAATCAACAATGAGTTAAAAGCATATAATGCGGATATTGCGAACCGTCCACAGGTGATCGCAGCGAATAAGATTGATGCGATCTTTACCGATGATGATCCGGTACAGCGTCTGAAAGATGAATTTGAGCCACAGGGAGTAAAGGTATTCCCGATTTCCGGGGTAACCGGACAGGGTATCAAGGAATTGCTTTACTATGTATCGAACGAATTGCAGCATCTGGAACAGGATACGATCGTATTTGAGCAGGAATATTTCCCAGAGGAAGAGATCCCGATGAATGATCTTCCATACACAGTTGAAAAGGAAGACGATATGTATGTGGTAGAGGGACCAAAGATTGAAAAAATGCTTGGTTATACGAATCTGGATTCCGAAAGAGGATTTGCATTCTTCCAGAAATTCCTCAAAGATTCTGGTATTCTGGAACAACTTGAAGAAGCTGGTATCCAGGAGGGTGATACAGTACGTATGTATGGCCTGCAGTTTGATTATTATAAATAAAAGATCAATTGCGGTCCGTTGATTGTGATAAAGAGGAGATTAAAGATGACAACAAAACAAAGAGCTTATTTAAAAGGTCTTGCCATGAATTTAGATCCGATCTTCCAGATTGGAAAGAACAGCATGACACCGGAAGTTACCAAAGCAATCCAGGAAGCACTGGACGCAAGAGAACTGATTAAGATCAGTGTGCTTAAGAACTGTGCAGATGATCCGCGTGCGCTTGCAGAAGTGATCGCAGAACGTACACGTTCACAGGTAGTTCAGGTAATCGGTAAGAAGATCGTATTATATAAAGAAGGCAAAGATAAACATAAGAAGATCGAACTGCCAAAATAAATACAGGTAGGAGATTTGAATGAAGATAGGGATTATGGGAGGAACCTTCGATCCGATCCACAACGGACATTTGATGCTGGGACATGCTGCATATGAGACATTTTCTCTGGATCAGATCTGGTTTATGCCAAATGGAAATCCTCCTCATAAAAAGAGTGAGACAATAAAATCTACTGCTGAAGACCGGATGAAGATGACCAGTCTTGCAATTGCACCGTTCCCAGAGTTTGTGTTGCAGCCGTATGAGGCATTGAGAGAGGAAGTATCCTGCTCTTATCAGACGATGGAATATTTTAAGGAAATGTATCCGGAGGATGAATTTTACTTTATTATCGGCGCAGATTCGCTTATGGCAATTGAGACCTGGGTACATCCGGAGCGGATCTTCCCAACGTGTACGATCCTTGCGACGTACCGTGACGAGATAAAGACGAAAGAAGAGATGGATCAGCAGATCCATCATCTGTCTGAGAAATATGGGGCGCAGGTCCTGCTTATGGAGACACCGCTTATGCCAGTATCCTCTCATGAACTGCGTGCCAGTCTTCAGGCCGGTGAATCTGTCTCGGCATATGTTCCGGATGCTGTGTGCGGTTATATAAAGGAACACCAGTTATACCGGTAACAGCTTTGAAAAAGCATGTGAAAAAGCAAAAGAGGAAAACGATGATGGATGAAAAAATTTTAAAAATACAGCATACGTTAAAGAAAGAACTGGATGAAAACCGCTATCATCATACACTTGGTGTGATGTACACGTCTGCTTCAATGGCCATGCGTTACGATGTAGACGTACAGAAGGCACTTTACGCGGGATTACTGCATGATTGTGCAAAATGTATCCCTAGCGATAAGAAAATCCGTCTGTGCGAGAAATACGGCCTTCCGGTGTCATCTGTAGAAAAGGAAAATCCAAGTCTGTTACATGCCAGACTCGGTGCGTATCTGGCTCATGAAAAATATGGTGTGAAGGATGAAGAAATCATTTGTGCGATTGAAAGCCATACAACCGGACGTCCGGGTATGAGCATGTTGGAGAAGATCGTCTACATTGCGGATTATATCGAGCCGGGTAGAAGAGAACTGCCGAATATGGCAGATGTAAGACAGCTTGCTTTTAGGGACATTGATGAATGTCTTTACCGGATTTTAAAAGATTCACTGGTATATCTGGATAGTAAGAATATTACAGTGGACCCTATGACACAGAGAACTTATGATTATTATAAAAAAGAAATGGGAAAGGAGGATTAATATGGATCAGGCAAAAGAAATGGCAAAAATTGCTTTTGAAGCGTTAGAGGATAAAAAAGGTGAAGATGTATGTGCGATTGATATTTCAGCGGTATCTGTACTTGCAGACTATTTTGTAATTGCAAATGGTAACAGCGACAGCCAGGTACGTGCACTTGTTGAGAATGTAGAGGAAAAGATGCACAAAGCAGGCTACGCTGCAAAAGAGACAGAAGGACACAGAAGCGGAGCATGGGTATTGATTGACTTCGGTGATGTGATCGTGCATATTTTTGATAGAGAAAACCGTCAGTTCTATAATCTGGAACGGATCTGGAATGATGGAAAGAGAATTGATGATGTAAATGAATTTTAATAAAAGTTTATTGTTGTAAAAGATTTTATGAAAGCCCCGTGCATATAAAATATAAAACTGATTCCGCTCACTTCGTTCGAAGTTATCTGTTTTATATTTTATATATTGCACGGGGCTTTTGAACGTTATTGATTTTGCAACAACAAATAAATATTGAATGAACGCTTGAATGCTTGGAATTGTTTGTGTTTAAGCGAAGAAACGGAAGACTCCGATTACTTTTCCCATGATCTGAAGATCACGGACGATAATTGGTTCCAGTGCATCGTTTTCCGGCTGGAGGCGGAAGATGCCTTCTTCTTTGTAAAATCTTTTGACAGTAGCGCTGTCATCGAGTAATGCAACTACAATATCACCGTTATCGGCAACAGAAGATTGTTCAACTAATACGAGGTCACCATCAAGGATTCCGGCATTGATCATGCTTTCTCCGTGTACCTTAAGCATAAAAGTCTGCTTATTCGGCATGTATTCCATCGGGATAGGAAAGTAGTTTTCTATATTCTGTTCGGCAAGAAGAGGTTCTCCTGCAGCAACATGCCCGATCACAGGTACGTTTACCATCTCTCTGCGATTAAAATTAAAAGAATCATCCAAAATCTCGATTGCACGAGGCTTAGTTGGATCCCTGTGAATGTATCCATTCTTCTCTAAAGTTTCCAGATGAGAGTGGACAGAAGAAGTAGACTTCAGATGTACTGCCTCACAGATATCTCTGACCGATGGTGGAAATCCACGCTCCAGTATCTGGGATTTTATATATTCCAATATTTCTTCCTGCTTTGCACTTATCTTACCTTGTGCCATATGTATGTCCTCCTTAAGTGGGCTTTCTTTCCGTTAATTTTTATATATTTAATGATAACACAGTATATAGGAAAACGCAAACAGATGTTTAGAAAATATGTTCGAAATATAGCATTGAATCTATTGACAAACATGTGTTCGAGATATATAATAAACAGTGCAAGGAACACATGTTCGTAGGAAACTGTTTTGAAGAAATGATGGAGGGGTACAGGATGAGCACAAGAAGAATATACTTGGAAGGATTGAAGGAAACTGACGAAAATGCGGATAAAAAGATTTATGCGGGAAACAATTATTCCGGTTATAACAGAGTAAGCATCCGGAGAAAGAGAAGCTTGTATGTGAAGAAGTTATTTGCTGGTTTCTTTTCTATTATCATGATTCTGGGCCTTAGCGCGTTTTACGGAAGTGGTCTTGTGAGTGCACATGACAATGCAAAGGATAATTCAATCAGATATAAATATTATAAAAGCATTCAGATTCATTGTGGAGACACCTTGTGGAATATCGCCGAAGAAAATATGTCAGATGATTATGAGTCGGTTAATGATTATATTACAGAAGTGAAAAAGATTAACAAACTTTCTTCTGATCAGATTCAGGACAGTCAGTATCTGATGGTTCCATATTATAGTTATAATAAATAGTTTGGTATTCTTCAAAACAGAACAAATTTGATATATATGCTGAAAAGGCTTATATATAATATACTCACCCACGGCAATGAATGAAAAATAGTAGTTCATTGCCATTTTTATTATTATGGAATGATAGATGATATGATGGATGAGATAAATAAAACTTTGAAAAAATGGTAGAGAATAGTTTTTTTTAAGTAGCTCATATCTATACGACAAATACCGATTTTTCCAAAAGATGTGGACGAAAAGGACTCATTCTGCTATAATTATACTGTTTTGTAAGGTATTTACG
>NZ_JAMOYX010000066.1:0-12621 GCF_023669465.1 Dorea sp. MB18-49 | reverse complement strand
GTCCACATACGCGTCTGATACATTATCAGTATTCAAAACTTGTTCAACTATTTCTGAAAAATATCTTGTATATTGTGATTGCTCATTCAAATAATGAATCGGTTGTAAATTATTCTTTTCTCCCCATTCTTTTGAAAAAGCAATTCCATATTCACCATAAAAGTCCGTATGCGTATAATTATTCTTTATTCTCTTTTTCTCATCACTACTTAAATTTGAATAAATTTCTCCCACTGGATTTAAGTAAAAAGTTTCTGTAAGTTTATGAAATGGGATGTCACAAAAACACTTCTGTAATACCATAGCTTCCGGGAAAGCAATATCCCCATTATGTATATTAAGATACTCTAAATTTTCTTTACAATATCTCGGTATAATGGCCTTCTTTTCTAAAATTTCTTTCAAATACTCTGATTTCTTCATAAAATTAAATATTGTATTTGCACTCTGAGCATAATCATCATATCTTAAATCTATTTTTCCCATACAACAAAACTCCTCTATCCTTCGCAACTTCTATTATACCTTTCCTAACCCACTGCACTTTTCTATGTTTATTATACCAACTCTTCAACCCCTATACATCAATTTTTCCAAATTCTATAATCAAAAAAGCAGGCAATAAAAAGTCACAAAACCTCTTCATCCACCTGCTTTTCACCTATACTCTCACCACTACCACTTCTACAACATCTGGATGTTCAACCACCCACATACCACAAAATACCACCTATTTTGTGACTTTCTCATGCTAGGAGACAAAATATTCCACTGCGTTCTCAGGGAACATCTCCTTGAACTCTCCGTACAACTGAGCTGCAAGTGTTTTATTATGAGCGATGACAAGTGTCGGCTTCTGTAATTGCTGGATCACATTTGCCATCGTAAAAGTCTTTCCAGAACCCGTAACCCCTAGTAAAGTCTGGCATTGATTGCCTTCCTTGAACCCTTTCACAAGCTCTGCAATCGCCTGTGGCTGGTCTCCGGTTGGCTTATATGGGGCTTTTAATTTAAAAGCATGTCCGCCCTGCGGGCTGCTTTTATGAGCAAGTAGCTGACTATTGTCAGCGGATTGCGAATGTCCTTTTTTTGCATTCATGGTAAATCCCTCCATTTGTGACTTTTACTATGATCATTATCAGCCAAAAATTCGTATCCAGATTCGTAACGAAAAGCTCATTTTTATAGTGAATAGATGTGTTTCTCACCTCGTTACGAATAAAAGTCACATTACGTAGTATCCCTGTGGGAAAACTAATATTTGCGGATAAAACAGCACTCGGAAATACCTGAAAATACTAACCTCCGGTCCTGTCATATTTTTACTGTTTGTTCTTGTAACAGTCCCTATTATATCAGACATTTTTTTGAAAGTATATAGATGAAGGTAAGAAAAAAGTACAAATGTTCGATTCTTATTTGTACTTTTCTCTCTTACTACTATTCTATTTTTTATCATGCTGCGTTGAAATATTCCTCCAGGATTAAGTCTATTTCAATCACTTCTGAATAATCATAATACTGATCTTTCCGCTCTTTTGGAATAACTTCTTCAATAAATGGTTCCAATATATCCAGACAGTCTTCTATGATTTCCTGCGTATCTCCATAAACATCTACTGATATGATTTCCTTGGCATGTCCCAATAAATGCGAAACACCTTTTGAATTAAAGCTATTCTTCAGCAAAATAGTTGCATAGGTATTTCTCAACTGGTGAAAATGAATATCAGGCAAATCCAAGGATTTCAACAAGTCTTTATAGTATTTCTGATGAAAGCCTTTACTCCTTGGATTCCCATATGTAGAACAACAAATATAATTCCAGTCCCGGAACTCTTTTGGTCTGCGTCTGCGGTTCTTCTCATAAGTTTTCCGTTCTTCCAGAATTGCTTCAAATACATAATCCGGTATTGGAAGTTCACGCACACCAGCAAGTGTTTTTGTTTTAATTTCCTGCTTTGTCAGCATCTTAGGTGCACAGTCTTCTGCTTTACTGTTTGGCTTCTTTCCCAACTGACGCTCTACTCTCAACGTCCTGTGAATGTAATCGACATCACTGTATTTCAAACCGTTGATTTCACTTCTTCTGAGCCCCATCAATACAGCAAATAAAATCTGCATATGAATCGGTGTTTCTTTACTTGCCTCAATCAACTGTAGCACCTGCGGAAGTGTCAATGTTTTCTTTTCGTCGATTTTCAGAACACGATACTCTGTCTTTTTTATTTTCTTCGGTAAATTGATTCCCTTCGCAGGATTAGTTGCCAATACATTTTTGTTAAATGCATACTCCAATGATGTTTTCATGATCGTCCTGACATTTTTCGCAACTGATTCGTACTTTTCTGCAACTGTATTATATAATTTTCTGATATAACCCTGATTCAGTGTAGACATATACATTTTTCCAAGCTGTGGAACAATATAATTCCTAATGGCACTTTTGTAAGTTGTATATGTGTCGTCTGTTATTCGGGGACGCATAATATCTTCCAGCCAGAAGATCATAAACTCCTCTACCCGGATTTTCCCATACACAATATAGGTTCCGGTATGTAGCTGTCCAATGACTTCATCACGAAATGCATTGGCTTCTCTTTTGGTCGTGAATCCCGCATGTTGCTGCGTCTTTGTACTTTCGTCTGCAAACGTCTGCAACACACGAAATCCATATCCCTTTTTGATTGTTGTCACCGAATAGACCTTATATTCTACATATTTCTTAAAGTCAAAGGTCTTATGCATGGCTATCCCTCCGTTCCGGTTTGTTGTGGTACAAATGTATTATTTACAAACGCAATAATCTTATCTTGCTCGTCCATAATCTCACAATAATATTCGTAAGTCGTATGAACGGAACTATGACCTAACAGACCAGATATTTTAAACAATGGAACTCCAAGTTCAATTAAAATGGTCGCAAACATATGTCTGAGTCCATGTACGGTGATATTTGCCAATCCATTTCTGTTACAGATTTTCGTAAGTGCCTGATTCATTGCCGTTAATGATCGGGGTTCGCCATTTTCCTGACAACATACATAATCAAAATTCTTGTATTCTATGCCCGGATCAGTTTTTCGCAATTCAATCAACTGCTGTCTGCGTTTTACTTCCTGCATCACCACTTTTGGCACTCTCAATATCCGGTAGCTGTTCTCAGTCTTTGGATTCCTTTCAATAACAGCATATTCCGTAACCGTAAATTCTTTTTCTTTCAGTTTCAGGTTTCCAACAAGCTGTCTGCTAATTCTGACGGTCTGTTTTTCAAAATCAAAATCCTGAAATTTCAATCCAAGAATTTCTCCTTTTCGTAACCCACAAAACAGTCCCAGTAAAATTTCTAGATACCAAGGATTCTTGCTGGCAGCTTCAAGAAAAACTTTCAATTTTTCTTTGCCTAATACCCTTACCTTTGGTTTTGCTCTCGAATATGGCTTTGTCTCAGGCATTGGATTATAGCTTATGAACTTATCTCCTGCTGCATCTTTCATGGCGATGCTCAAAAGCTCTCGCCCTTTATTTCCTGCTGAAGGACAAATTTTCGCGACACGTTCCAGTAGAGCATCTAAATACTCTACTGAAATGTATTTTAATTTGATATCCGCTTCCATACTCGGAAGAATCAGATTATATAAGGTATATGCTCCAACCATTCTTGTGGTTGTCTCAATTCTCGGACTGAAAATATTTTCAAACCAGTATTCCAGATAATCCCCAAGCATCACATCTGTCTTTTGCATTTTTGCAATCTGGAGATTTCTCTGCTTCTTCTGGTATCTCTTTTCATATTCCCAGTAACTTTTCTCTGCTTCTTCCGGCGTTTCAAATCCACCTTTTTTCCCATATTTTGTCGTCAGATCGTCCTGCAGCTCTTTGGTTCTGTGATACCATGATTTTCCTTCAAAAAAGACAACTCTCTTTTCCTTTGACATTGTCTCCTGCTGCGTTTCTTTCTGTTTCATTCGGCTCTCACTCTTTCTCTCTCCTCGTCTCCATTCAGCCACCTATCAAAAGAATTGCATGGGATACGATAAGATCTGCCAATCTTCAACACCCGGAATGGTTTTCTATCATAATAAACATTTTCTATAAATTCATACGCCTTGGAGCGTCCCAGCCCAAGCAAATTCTGAACATCTTCTACTTTATATACTTTCTTTTCCACTTCATTCTCTATCATTGCCATGACGTTATCCTCCTCGTCCTAATCTTTGCGCTTCACTACCGGTAGTTTTTAGCTGTGTAACATCTAAAAACGTTACACCACTAAGATATCCATTTTCGTCTGCATCGTCCAATGTGCGAATTTTCAAATCGCACACTTGACTTTTACGTGTTACTTGTTCTTTCTTCCTATATAATAGTCGTACCCATTCCGGACATTACAGAACATACAAGTATCCTTATATCGCTGTTCTGGATTCACTCGCCGGATATAATGTCCCGGCACATCATAAAAATTGCCTGCACATACTCTGCACAGGCTCACGACTAACGGTTTTTCAATTATCTTCGGTATCCCGGTACTTCTCCTGATTGCTTTATTGATTTTCTCCATTTCAGTGCGGTCTAAGGTACACACATAATTTTCCAACCGTCTTTTATCCAAAGTTCTAAGCTGCTCCAACAGCACTACAGAATCTTTTTCTAACCCTTCCATTTCCGGGACTGCAATGTGTGTTGGCAGTTTCATTTTTTCTTTACTAGTAATTGCTGCCACAATCACTGTCGGACTGTATTTATTTCCTATATTGTTCTGAATCACCAGCACCGGACGATAACCGCCCTGTTCACTTCCAAATACAGGATCAAGGTCGGCGTGATAAATATCCCCACGCTTGACGTTCCTATCTTCCATCTTTGCTATATCTCCTCTCGTCTTTCTAACTGTTGTTATCCCTAAATATGTAAAATACAAGCCTATTTGTCCCCGACGCCCCGACTTGTAATTGGGAAATCATCAGACGGCTGACTGCTAATCAGCTCCACAGGATTTTATCTAAAATAAATATATGGGATTGGGAGTTTTCCTCTCCAGGGATCTCCTGAAGCTGCCCTCACTTGTTGCGGCATCAAAGAAATATTTTGTATACACGACTTTATGACCGGACAGGAGTATCATTATGCCTGTTGTCTGTCATCGCCCTGCCAGAAGCAATCTGACAGTTATAACCAGATATTTTTCGCTCAACAGTCCGGGTAATACAAACTGAAACCAAAAGGAAGTATACGGGTGGGATTTCGCTGTCTTTACCCAGCCTGTGTTATGGCGTATTTGTTAATGTGGCTTACGCTCATCACGATAACAACAGGAATGTGCCTGATGAATGTATATGAATTTGTCAAGGTTCTTCCCGCTCCCCAGTCTTTTCGTGACAAAAGAAGAAACAGGTGGATCAAAATATTTCTCTTTCCACCTGTTTCCTCACTTAAATGCTATTTTTCAACCCACTATCTCAAAATCTTTTTCAAATTTCTGATTGCTGCTTTTACAGACTTTGCTACCATCTGAAAAGAGCATCCTTCTTCCTGTGCAATCTGCTCATATTTCTTATCTTCAAAATAATACTTCATCAATCGTCTTCTCTGAATTTCCGACAACTGCTGAATTGCACTATGTAACCGTTCCGCTTCCAGTTTATTCAGAACCGTATTCTCTACATTTTCTTCTTTCTGAAATATCCGTTCATATAAACTGGAATCCCAGATTTCTGACTGTTCCAGATGCCTGTCCACAACATTCATATGCGACACATCCTGCAATTCAAACGTATTAAAAGCTTCATATACATTCTTTCCTATTTCCAAATCCTTGTACTCTTTTTCACCATTACGAAATGAAACATAATATTTTCCGTCCTTCTCATAGATTTCATATGGGTTATATTTATCTTTTCTTCTTTTAGGCTGTCTGCCTTCCATGACCTTTCCTCCAATCTGAATTTTTTTTGAATTCAGATCAGTAGGCGGGGCACGAATACGAACAATCGACCTTATTTTGAATTGCTCATTCTCAATATTTAGGTAACAAAAAACGCCCTGACAGATTTCACTCCTATGGACGCATTTAATTCGATATTTTATTACCCTGGATTCATTATTGGCTCTTACCCTAGTTTCAATTCCAACATTTACTAATGAAATTGTTGAGATTTTTTTAATTGAATACCTTCTGTTGAACAGAATTTTTTAGCTGAACTCTTGCTAAGAACCATATTTTCTCCGGTTAGATTCCGGAAAAGAAAATAAGCATACAAATACTGCTCTTTCGGAATCTGTTTTTTTAACCGAAAGAGATTTGTATGCTTTCTCATTCATCGGGTAATACCCTGTGTTTTTTCTAATGTTACACCCTTTTCACTTTTCAAATTTTGGGTAATACACTAAGTTTATGGAGGTATACAAACATGGATATTCCAAAAACATTATTTGCCACTTTAGTAAAACAAGGGCGTATGGAAATGCATTTAACACAAGAAGCTCTTGCTGAAAAACTCGGAATATCGGCGGCTTATCTTGGAGACCTCGAACGCCATAAAGGCGGTCCCAGTCTGGAATTATTTTGTAAAACCATGCAGACTTTAAATATTTCTGCTGATGACTACGTTTATCCAAATCAAAATAAAAATAATTCTACATATGATCAGATTCTTCGGCTCTTAAATCAGTGCAATGATTATCAGTTACAGGTAATTCTTGCAACTACGACAGCTCTGCTAGATTCTAATCCTTTTATTTCTAACGTAGACACTACTAATGATACAAAATAAAACTTGTAAAATACCGATAAATAGCTGATAATTACCGATATTTAAAATTAGTGGAATAAATACTATTACCATATGTTAAAAACAGTTATGCTATATCATTACAACTTGATATAACATAACTGTTTCTTCTTTACGAACATCCTTTTATCTATCAAATACTACATTTTCCTCCACGACACACTTAATTGCTTTTCATCTCGCTAATTATTTTTTCCATATCCGTCGATTTTTTCAAGAGTCCTAAACCAGCCAATAACTGAATACAATCTACATATCCTTGACAATATGCCCTTTGTTCTGACACAAACGCTTCTTCTTCCAAAATTTCTCCATATTGCTTCAACTTCTCCCTGTCCTCATAACTTATATGATCGAGAAGTTTATTCACCTTTTCTTTTTCCATTTTCTTCTTCAACTGAATATTTGCAAGTTCTTGGAAATAGATATAACTTTCTCTGTTTATATTCTCACAACGCAACTGGTTCAAAAAAGAGGATATTTCATTCCAAATATCATTTTCCATAAAAATTTCTCCTGCTTTTTTTGGTATCTTTACTTATTATGCCCAATTTTATATTCCATCATTTCATCAATTCACCATTAAATTTATATCCCATACCCCATACATTTAAAATGTATCTTGGTTTTGCAGAATCTGGCTCAATCTTTTTTCTGATTCTCCGAATTATGCCCATAACATTATCTTCTGCCCCATAATATGGTTCTTTCCACACCTGTGTATATATTTGTTCCTTTGAAAATATCCGTCCTGGATTTTTTGCCAGCAAATATAATATTTCAAATTCATAATTCGTCAATTGAACCAGCTCACCATTACTTTCTACAGAACGATATTCCGCATTTATTTTTAATGCTCCGTAATCAAGTACCCTATTTTGTTTATCAGGCATCTCAGAGTATTTTTTAGCAGACAGAAAATGTAATAATTCATTTAATTTTTCTTCCTCATTTTCATCAAATGTTACAACAACTACCCTTCCCATTTTTATAAAAACCTTTCACATTTCAAATCTTACAAGTGTAATTTTTATCTATTATTACATCTGTAAGATTTAAAGTCAAGTTTTTATTTCGTTGACAGAATAACCTTTTAAGATATATAATATTTTTATTACATTTGTAAGATTTGGAGGAATATCACATGAGCAATCTGCCTCAAATTTCAGAAGCTGAATTTGAAGTTATGAAAATCGTTTGGAAATACGCACCAATCAGCACCAATGAAATTACTGAAAAATTAACACAAATTTCCAGTTGGAGTCCTAAAACAATTCAGACATTGATTAAACGTCTCGTTTCTAAAAAAGCACTAACCTATGAAAAACAAAGCCGGGTTTTTGTCTATACTCCATTGGTCAAGGAAGACGAATATATTCGGCAGGAAAGTAATTCTTTTTTAAAGCGATATTATAATGATAATATCACTTCTATGCTTGCCTCTTACATTGAGGATGATAAATTGTCTGAAGAAGACATTGCCAGCTTACGGAATCTTCTTTCCAATCATTAACCATGGGAGGAGCATATTTTGATATATTTTAGTTTTCGATTTTTACTCTGTAATGCCATCATTTGTATTTTTTTAGGTAGTTTACTGGGATTAAAAAATTTATTGCAAAGGCAATTATCCGCATGTATGCAATATAATCTTTCGATTATATTTCTTGCCGTTCTAATTGTTCCCTTTTTACCGATAAACTCTGCCCCATCTTCTATATCGTGGAGACATTTGCTGACAGCCAGTTCAAGTACCAATGGTGACATTCAAACCACTTTTCTTTCTGGTAATGGTTATAATTTGGATAAAATAAATGATTTTGCTGTCTCTGTCAGCACCCAAATACCAACTTTTATTCACACATTACTTGTATTTTTCTGGAGTATCGGTATATTCATAATGTTTTTTCTTCTCTACCGCTCAGTAAAACAAGTAAAAGCCTTACATAGTTCTGCTTTACCTCTTCAAAATGAAGAACTAAACGCTCTTTATATAGAATGTTTAAACGAAGTGAACAGCAAGCATACCATTCCGATTTATAGTACAGCATTTTTGAAATCTCCTGTTTTGGCTGGTTTCCTGCATCCTCGCATTTATCTTCCAATTCACTTGATTTCAGATTTTAACGCTGGAACTATAAGCGCAACTGATATTCGCTATATGCTTCTTCATGAACTGCAGCACTACAAGCATAAAGATATTCTAATTGGATATTTGATAAATACAGTAAATGTTTTCTACTGGTTCAATCCCCTAATCTGGTATTTTCTAAAAAGAATACGACAGGAACGGGAACTTGCCTGCGACAGTGCTGTATTACAATTATTGAAAGAAACAGAATACAAGTCATATGGAAATACACTGATTAACTTTGCCGAAACAATAGCTCTGTCTCCATTCCCTCTTACTATGGGAATTAGTGGAAATATAAAACAGTTAAAAGGACGCATTTTAAATATTGCATCATTCCACCAACCTACTTTTAAACAAAAAATTCGTGGATATCTTATATGCATATTCGTCTCTACTATCATCATTGGATGCATTCCCATACTTTCTGCTTATGCTTCTGATCAGACTGGGTATCATTTTGACACAACCGAAAAGAATATTACTCAGCTAAATCTTTCTTCCAATTTTGGGGACTACACTGGAAGTTTTGTTTTATATGATCAGTCTGCTGATAAATGGAATATTTATAATATGGAGCATGCTTCCACACGTGTATCACCGAATTCGACTTATAAAATATATGATGCATTACTTGGCTTGGAATCTGGAATTATTACACCAGAACATTCCACTTTCACATGGAATGGAGAACCATATCCTTTTAATTCATGGGAAGCCGATCAAGATTTAACCTCGGCTATACATAATTCCGTAAACTGGTATTTTCAGGCAATTGATTCACAGGCAGGTTTTGAAGCCGTAAGAACATTTTTACAGACAATAAACTATGGGAATCAGAATACTGGAACAAATCTAAATCTCTATTGGACAGATTTCTCTCTGAAGATATCACCCATAGAACAGGTGGAATTGTTACAGGATTTCTATCAAAATAATTTTCATTTTGACAGTAAAAATATCCAGGCAGTAAAAAAAGCTCTGCTGCTTTCCACTACTTCTTCCGGTTCTCTTTACGGGAAAACAGGAACCGGGCGTGTCAATGGTAAAGATGTCAATGGCTGGTTTATCGGATACATTGAAACAGCGAATAATACTTACTACTTCGCAACAAATATTCAATCCTCTTCTGGTGCAACTGGAAGTCAGGCTACCGAAATAACAGAATCTGTACTTTCTAATCTTGGTATTTGGAAATAAATAAAGAGAACTGATAGCATAATTTCCTGTTATCAGTTCTCTTTATTTCATTCTTCTCTACTGATCAATTCTGCAAATTACCTAACCGGTACTGATACCTCGGTATATTATCAATACCATTATCTAAAATCCTGTTTCCAACATACTGAATCGTTCCATCATCCTGAATTTTCATCGTAAGTTCGTGTGTAATAACAGCATCATTACATACAACAGAATCACATACTGCATGAATTGTCAAAACAATGGTTCCATCTTCATTGTGCCTGACTTCTGTTACTTCCGGTAAAGACAAGCCAAAATGTGTTGGTGAATAATTACCATATCCCAATCGTTCCCAGATAAACCTATTACTTTGTTCATCGTAGACCGCCCATTCTTTCAATTCTTCTTTTGTAACAGGAAGATATGTCATAATTACATTTTCGAACTCTTCTGCTGGAATTCCCACAACCTCTTTTTCTGCAGTAAATTTTTCTCCATATTTCATTTGATAAAAATATTCATAAAGTCCATTATAATCCAACCCCTGCATATCCTCCGCATTCCAGTTTGAACATAACAGATTGTTTCCGTGATAGCCGAACGTACTCACATATTTTTTTGAATATTCCCGACACTCCTCACTCAAAGGCTTTACCCGGATAATACAACTTCCATCTACAATCTCTGTCACTTCCGGTGGTTCAGGTACGCATAATTCATAACAGAAATTCCCATTTTCAGTATATGCCCATTCTTTTATTTTTGATAGCGATATGTATGTAAGTACAGGCTCTGTATCCTCACTCCAGATCATTTTTGCGGACATCACACTCATTTCTTTTCCATCATAACTATATTCTTTTCTGGTAATTCCACCATCTGTATCTGCTTCATATAAAATTACACTTCCTTTTTCTTCTTGTTCTGCAGATTTTAAAAATTGTTCCATCTTCTGATAATTATCCATAACAGAATAATGATCGGAACCAATAACCGGATTCCCATTTTGTTTGATAATTTCTTTCATCCGATTCATCATTTGCTCAGCAGTGTTCTGATCTGCTTCTTGTATTCCATTATATTCAGAATAAATATCTCGGATAATGCCCATAATTTCTTCACAATCGTTCACAGCTTCCTTTTTCTTGTCTTCATCGATTGGTAGATTATATCCCTTATCCGGATTTTCCATGGTAGTGTTTTTCTGATTCTTCTCATTTTTTACATCTGTGCTGTTTAACGATATCTTACTTTCACAGGAAGTCAGAATCATTCCTATACAAAGTACTAACAAAATACTTTTTCTTTTCATATTGCCCCCTAATTATTACTGTAATTCTCTTCCCACTCTTCTTCTGTTAACCTTGGCATATACCACCCTGCATTTGCATTTTGATCTGAACTGATTACCTTATTTGATAAATACTGGAAACTTCCGTCTTCCATAGGTTTTATCATCAATTCACTGGTGATTGCCTGATCTAACATTCTGATTTCCCATACTGCTTCTATCGTAAGTTTTAATGTTCCATCTTGTAATTTTTCATATGATATAACTTCCGGATATGGCTCATATGGGAATTCACAATCATATAACCCTCGCGGTCTGTATCTAAAAGTTCTATTATCAGAGTTATAAAAAGTTCCTTTTTCAATCTCGCTATTACTAAATGGTAAATAGGTCTTTATAACCTCTTCAAACTCATCTTTTGGAACTTCATATTCTGCTCCACCATAATTTGCTTCATATGGAACTTGCTTTCCATATTTCATATAATACATTTTTTCATAAAGATCATAAAAATCAAGTTCCGTATAATTCTGGTTATCCCAATTTGTAATCAACAGATTATTAAGTGCATACCCCAACGGCATAACATATTTTCGATTCAATTCCCGGCATGTTTTATCTAATGGCTGCACTCTGAATCCAGTTTCACCCGGTGCTCCATCAAATCCCGGTGGGTGATATTCCTCCAGAAACAAGTATCCTTTTTCTGTATATTTCCACTCATATGCTTCATATTCATCATAATAATTAGCCTGTGGGCTATTATCCTTCCATTTAACCTGACATAATCGAACATTTATCTTTCCATTCATTGACTCTAAATGATATTGTATAATTTCCCCTTCATCAAATACAACAACAATATCAACTGCTGCCTGTTCTTCTTTCTCCGCTGCTTTGCAAAATTCTTCTACTTTTTCACGATTGACCATATCAATCTGATTATCACAATCTACTGCCGCATATCCTTTCTCTTCCAGACAATTGATAATTTTTCTTTTCGCCTTTAATGTATTTAACTCCGACTTCTCCTTCATATAAACAGACCGAAAAGTTTGCGCTGTTTTTTTTACTTCTGCATTCATTTCAGATTCTACGGTTTCTTTCTTTTCTTCTTTTTCCGTAATTCGATTTTGGCCGTATCCTGTAAAAACAATAAGAACTATCAATATCATCGCAATTTTCTTACATATGTAATAATTCCCTGTAAAAATTTTTTT
>NZ_JAMOYX010000065.1:0-12726 GCF_023669465.1 Dorea sp. MB18-49 | reverse complement strand
TATTATTTCCAATGAATACAAGAAATTTATAATTATACTTTTCGTAAGTAGAAAGTAACTGGTTTAACATCTCAGAGTAATAGTGAAGATACAGGTTGGGGATGATAATTCCAACAAATTCACTTTTTCCATTAGCCAGTACTTTGGCGAGCTTATTTTCCTGGTATCCAAGGACATCCTGTGCATGAGCGATTTTTTCCTGATTTTCAAGAGTCAGAGAATCCGGATTATTAAAATATCTGGAAATGGTAGTTTTTGAAAAGCCTGTATAAGCGGCTATATCTGCAAAAGTTACTTTTTTCTGTTTCATGTAAATCCTCTTCCTTATAATGTATATTATCAGTATAGCAAGTGCATTGAAAAAAATCAAACAAAAAATAACTAGTTAAGTAACCGGTAACTTTTTCTTTGAAATCTATTGACAAGTAAGATCCTGGATAGTATTATGAATATATAAAGTAACCGGTTACTTAACTGGTTACGCAATCGTGAATCTGAAAGGAGAAAGCTATGAAGAAACGAACAGTAGGGGTACTGCTGGCAGCA
Organism: Dorea sp. MB18-49; assembly: GCF_023669465.1. Lineage (NCBI taxonomy): Bacteria > Bacillati > Bacillota > Clostridia > Lachnospirales > Lachnospiraceae > Dorea > Dorea sp. MB18-49. The sequence continues at coordinate 12,180 of NZ_JAMOYX010000065.1, read as the reverse complement.
TTCTTTGCAATGGCATTGACGGGGTGTGGAGATAAACAGCCGCAACCAGGAGAAGTAAAGGGATATGACAAAGGCGAAGAATATCTTTCTATCTGGGTACATTCAATCGAAGACACAGAAGAAGGACAGTGCTACAGGAAATCTGTAGATGCATTTAATAAGAAATATGATGGGAAATATTTTGCAGATATTGAATTTATTCCACGAAATGACAGTGGTGGAGGCTATTCGGATAAGATCAATGCATCCGTGATGTCAGGAGATCTGCCGGATGTGCTTACTGTTGATGGCCCTAATATAGCGGCATATGCAGAGAACGGAATTATCCAGCCGCTTGCAAAATTAACAGACGAAGAAAAGAGTGTGTATCTGGATTCCATTATTCAGCAGGGAACGTATAATAACAAACTCTATGCGCTTGGAGCAATGGAATCCAGCGTGGGACTTTATTATAACAAAGATATTCTCGCAGAAGCGGGTGTAGAAGTTCCAGATGCAGATCACCCATGGACATGGAGTGAGTTCACAGAGGTGTTAAAGAAAGTACAGCCGGTAGTAGAGAAGAAAAAAGGTTATGCGCTGGATATGACTTTCCCGACAGGAGAAGCTACGATTTATTATTATGCACCGTTTTTCTGGTCAAATGGCGGTGACTTTGTAAGTAAAGATGGACTGAAGGTGAACGGTGTATTCAATTCAAAAGAGAATCTGAAAACAGTGAATTATTTTAAATCGTTTTTGGATAATGGATATATGTCTAAAGTACAGATTACAGACCTGTTCGAAAGCGGAAGAGCAGCATTTAAGTTCGACGGGGCATGGGAAGTAAATACAATCTATAATAACTATCCGGATGTAAACCTTGGAGTTGCACCATATGTAGTATCCGATAACTGGGATGGCGGAAGATATACACCAACCGGTTCCTGGGCATTTGCGGCATCATCAAAGACGAAGAAACTAAAAGGTGCGACAAAGCTGGTACAGTGGATGAGTGGTGTAGAAAGTGGAAAGCGCCTGTGGGATGAAAGTAAGAGTTTCCCATCTACATATGAAGCGTTTGAGAGCAGTCCGATTTTTGAAGAAGATGAGAATTACAAAGCCTTATATCATCAGCTCAGTAAATATGGACATCCAAGATCAAAAACACCTGTATATCCACAGGTTAGTGCATCGGTACAGGAAGTACTGGAAAATTCGGTGCTTACCGATAAAGATGCGAAGACAGAACTGGATAAATCTGTAGAAAGGATTAACGCAAAATTAAAGCGTTATGTGATGAAATAATGAAGAAAAGAACAGAATCCATTATGGGAATGGCGTTTTTTGGACCGGCACTTGTGTTACTTACGATATTTTTATTCCTGCCGATGATCCTGACATTGATTTTCAGTTTTACTGATTTCTTTGCTTTAAATCCGGGACTGACGCATTTTGTCGGACTGGACAACTATATTCAGATTTTTAAAGATGATGTGTTTTCACAGGCATTTTTTAATACCGTAAAGTTTGTGATCATTATTGTTCCGCTGCAGGGAATTGGAGCGCTTGTGCTGGCACTTCTGATTAATAAAGTGACGCATTGTAAGAAGTATTTCAAAGTAGCATTCTTTGTTCCGGTGGTCATGTCACTTGCTGTTGTGTCAACACTGTGGATCCAGATCTACAGCCCGGAAGGAATTATGAATGCAATCCTTTCTTTCTTTGGAATTGATGCACAGCCATTCATCAACAGTGCCAGTCAGGCACTTCCATCCATCGCGATCATGAGTGCATGGCAGGGAATGGGATATCAGATGATCATCTTCCTGGGAGGAATCCAGGCAATCAATCCGGCACTTTATGAAGCGGCCGAGATGGACCATGCAACACCGTGGCAGAAATTCAAGGACATTACCCTGCCGGAATTGAAACCATTGTGTGTGTTCGTTTTAATTACGATTACGATCGGAGCATTCCGTATGCTGGTACAGCCAATGGTTATGACCGGAGGAGGACCATCGAATTCAACGTATACGGTTGTGTATGATATATATGAAACAGGTACTGTTAACTGGGAAATTGGACTGGCATCTACAATGGCTATTGTATTCGCATTCTTTGTAATGATACTGACCGTGATCCAGACAATCGCAACAAGAGATAAGGAGGATCAGAATGTTAACAAAAAAGCAAAAAAGAAATAATTGGATACTGACGGTCGTACTTCTGATCGTATCATTGTTGTTCCTGTTCCCGGTTATCTGGATGCTGGCAAACTCATTTAAACCAGACGCGGCAATCACTGCTGATATGAACAGTATGGCGGCATTCATTCCACCGGCATTGAACGGAAATTTCTTTGAAAATTATGTATCTGTATTAACAAATACAGGATTTGTACGATATATGTGTAATACCTTGTTCTATGCAGCAATATTGATCGTACTTGGTGTAATTGTAAATGGACTGGCAGGATATGCATTGGCTAAGATTAATTTTCCATTCAGAGAACGCTGGCTTCTGATCATTATGCTTCTGATGATCGTACCGATGGAGACGATCATTACGATACATTTCCTGATCATTGCAAAACTTGGATTTCTGAATACGGTGCTTGGATATGTACTTCCAATGATCGTGAATCCGTTTAACATTTTCCTGTTCCGTCAGGTATTCCTGGGACTTCCGGATGATGTATATGAGGCAGCACAGTTAGATCACTGTGGACCGGTAAAATACTTTTTTACTATGGTTCTTCCAATGTCAAAGAGTGTAGTGGCAACGGTTAGTGTATTTACATTCCTGAATGTATGGAATGATTATCTGTGGCCGTCACTTGTATTTACATCCAGTGATCTTCTGACAGCACAGATTGGTCTGAATGCGATTACATCAAATGATAACACAACAACAGGACAGACCCTTGCAGTTATCACAATGGTAACAATTCCGGTCATTATTATCTATTCACTCTTCTCAAAACAGATCGTAGAGGGTGTAATATCAACAGGTTCCAAGGAGGGCTAAAAGATGAGCTTTATCGAATTTAAAAATATATGTAAAAAATATGCAGGAAACGATAAGAATTCCGTGACAGACTTTAACTTAGATATAGAAGAAAAAGAATTTATCGCATTTGTAGGACCATCCGGATGCGGTAAATCCACAACACTCCGAATGATCGCAGGATTTGAAGAGATTACAAGTGGAGACCTTTTTATTGATGGAAAACGTGTGAATGAGGTTGCACCGGCGGATCGAGGAATCTCTATGGTGTTCCAGAACTATGCACTGTATCCACATATGACGGTAGAAAAAAATATTTCTTATGGATTGAAGAACATGAAGGTTCCGGCAGATGAGATCAAGAAAAAAGTAGACTGGGCAATTGATATCCTGGGACTCGAAGAATATCGTTACCGTAAGCCTAAGAATTTATCAGGTGGACAAAGACAGAGAGTGGCACTTGGAAGAGCGATTGTAAAAGACCAGAAAGTCTTTTTGATGGATGAGCCACTTTCTAACCTGGATGCAAAACTGCGTGTCAGCATGAGAAATGAGATCAGTAAGTTACACAGAAATCTTGGAAGTACAACCATCTATGTCACGCATGACCAGGTAGAAGCCATGACAATGGCAGACCGAATAGTAATCATGAAAGATGGAGTGATCCAGCAGGTTGGTAAACCAATGGATCTGTATGAGCATCCGGTGAATAAATTTGTTGCGGGATTTATAGGATCTCCGCAGATGAATTTTTATGATGTGAAAGTAGACGGAAAGAAATTGATATTTGCAGATGGCAATACAGTGGAACTTCCGGAAGCAATTGCAAAACGTATTGCAGGATATTCAGAAGTTATCATGGGAATCAGAGGAGAAGATATCAAGTTCGATATAACTAATCTGGACGTTTATGGAAGTCATCAGAAAGCAGTTATTGACAATACGGAGATTATGGGAAATGAGAATAATCTGTATTTTGACTTCGGAGGAAGCGTAACGATTGCAAGAGTATCAAAATATGAAGTAAGCCAGGTGGGAGATGAGGTGGAATTTACCTTTATGCCACATAAGATGCATTTCTTTGATAAGGAAACAGAGCAGGTAATCGGAGCAGAATGATTTAGAATAGAAGAGGAAGAACGTATGCTTGAAAAAGCCAATGAATATATCAGACAGAATTACATAGATGAAAAAGAAAAACCATTATTCCATGTGACACCGGAAACAGGATGGATGAATGACCCGAATGGTTTCTCTGTATACCAGGGAAAAGTACATTTGTTCTATCAGTTCTATCCATATAAAACAGAATGGGGACCGATGCACTGGGGGCATCAGGTGACCGAAGATCTGCTAAAATGGGAAGCATATCCGGTAGCTATGGCACCTGATCAGGATTATGATCACATAGGATGTTTCTCGGGAAGTGCAGTAGAAGCTGATGGAAAGCATGTGCTGCTTTATACAGGAGTAAGCCAGAAAGACGGAAAAGAAATCCAGAATCAGTGTATTGCCATTGGAGATGGGAAGACTTATGAAAAATGGCAGGATAATCCAGTTATAAAAGGAGATATCATGCCGGAGAAATTTGACAGAAAAGACTTCCGTGATCCGAAAATATGGAAAAAGAATGGCAGATATTATTGCGTTGTAGGCAATCGCTATGAGGAAAATTGTGGGCAAATAGTCTTATTTAGCAGTGCGGACTATAAAAACTGGCGGTATGAAAAAGTCCTTTTGAGAAATGACGGAAAGAATGGAGATATGTTAGAGTGTCCGGATTATCTGGAAGTAGACGGGTATCCTGTAATCATTTGTTCTCCGCAGAATATGCATGCGCAAAAGTACGAATTTCATAACGGTCATAATTCCATTTATATTATTGGAGATGCAGAAAAAGAAACATCGGATTTTGCATGGGAGAAAAAGAGAAACCTAGATTATGGACTGGACTTTTATGCACCACAGACAACAGAGCTTCCGGATGGCAGGCGGATCATGGTCGCATGGATGAAGTCGTGGGATGCACGTGTCATGACAAAAGGACAGAAATGGCAGGGAATGATGACACTCCCAAGAGAATTAAAAATCAAAGATGGGAAAATCTGGCAAAGTCCGGTGAGAGAACTGGAAAAGTATAAGAAAAATCCAACCATCTATACAGAACAGAAAATTAGCGGACAGATGTCTTTGGATGGTATCAATGGCCGGGTGATTGACATGACGGTAGAACCTACGAATGTAGAAGGTAGGGAGTTCAAGGTAGATGTGGCACATAATGAAGAATATACAACAACATTTACATATTATCCGGAAAAACATCAGATTGAAATTGACCGGACCTACAGTGGTGTAAATGCAGATGTTGTCTGTGTGAGAAAGATAGAAATTGCGGAAAAACATCATGCGCCGAAACTACATTTTATCATGGACAGATATTCTGTAGAATTATTTATTAATGATGGAGAGCAGACGGCAAGTGTGGTCATTCCTACGCCATTGGAAGCAAATGAAATTATATTTACTAGTGATGAAGCGGCAACCGTTAATATTGAAAAATATGAGATAACATTCAATTAGAAGAGATAGTTTCTCATTCACCGATTGATGTCCCCGTGCATATCTTAATACAGATAGAACCGCCAAGGAGCAATCAGGATTATGGAGAATAAATTACCGTTCTATATGGCTTATCCGGTTCCGTTGCTGTATAATGATGACCGGAATGCGAGAAGAGACTATGACTATATGAAAAGCATTTACCCGGATACGGCGAAGAGAGTACTTCCTTATATGGAAGAGGAATGTGACAGAATGGAATATGACGGAAGCATGATGTATGATGAATATCCGGACCGCCTGCAGCTTCGTCTGATGTGCCGCAGGATCTATGATAAGGCGGAGAAGGAAGAAGAGAACCCGGGTGCCTGGCTTATGGATCTGATCGAGGTTATGACATATCAGGAACTTTGCAGGAGACGTGTGGAACATAGAGAGATACGTAAAAAAATATATTGATCTACAAGAGGGCATCTGGAAAAAAACTTCCACTTCGCCCTCTTGTGTGTTATACTGTGCGGTGATAAATGAATGTTTTCAGATGAAAAAGTCAGAACATAACATACAGGGGGGCACATCATGGCAGATAATAACATTATTTTTATCGGAATGCCGGCAGTCGGGAAAAGTACAGTTGGTGTGGTAATTGCAAAGAGACTGGGATACAAATTTGTAGACACAGATATTCTGATTCAGGAATCAGAAGGGAAACTTCTGAAAGATATTATTGCTGACGTTGGACCGGATGGCTTCCTGAAAGTAGAAGACCGGGTAAATGCACAGGTGAAAGCGGAACGTACCGTTATCTCGCCAGGAGGCAGCGTAGTATATTGTGAAAATGCGATGAAACATTATAAAGAAATCGGCAAAGTCGTATATTTACAGGCATCCTTTGAGACAATAAACAGCAGACTTAAAAATGCCAAAGGCCGTGGAGTGGTATTGCGTGACGGACAGACGCTCAAAGATCTGTATGATGAAAGAGTAAAGCTTTTTGAAAAGTATGCAGATATTACAGTGTGTGAAGATAATCAGAAGCTGGAAGATACGATTGAATCGGTATTAGATGCATTAGGGGAGTAAAAGTGCACAAGTATAGATAGAACAATTGGAATATGTTACAATAAAATTACATAACTGTAAAAAATATTTTACAATTGGAAAATTTGTGCTATAATAGGCGCGAACCCTTTTTAGGGGTTATATTGTGATGCAGAAATTTATGCACGAATTTTAGAAAAATTAGATTTAGAGATATTTAGAATTAGATAATTGAAACAGATTTGCAGAAAGATAGAATAGCAGATTAAGAATAGATTTATTGTAGATAGAGATTTATATAAATATTAATGAGGTGTAATTGATGGAACAGTATATTATTAAGGGCGGTCATCCGCTTGTGGGAGAAGTGGAAATCGGTGGTGCGAAGAATGCAGCACTTGCAATTCTTGCGGCAGCAATCATGACAGATGAAACTGTATTGATCGATAACTTACCGGATGTAAATGACATTAACGTACTGATTGACGCAATCGAGGGGATTGGAGCACAGGTACATCGTGTTGACCGTCATACAGTGAAGATTAACGGAGCCAGCATTAAGAATGTAGATATCGAGTATGATTACATTAAGAAAATCCGTGCTTCGTACTATCTTCTCGGAGCATTACTTGGAAAGTACAGACGTGCCGAAGTTGCACTTCCAGGAGGATGCAATATCGGAAGCAGACCAATTGACCAGCATCTCAAAGGATTCCGTGCACTTGGTGCAGATGTAGATATCGAACATGGCAAGATTGTTGCAGAAGCAGACCGTCTTGTTGGAAAACATATTTATTTTGACGTTGTAAGTGTTGGAGCAACCATCAATGTTATGATGGCAGCAGCTATGGCAGAAGGACTTACCATTCTGGAAAATGTTGCGAAAGAGCCGCACGTTGTAGACGTTGCAAACTTCCTGAACAGCATGGGAGCCAACATCAGAGGAGCAGGTACAGACGTGATCAAGATCCGTGGTGTACAGCGTCTCCACAGCACAGAATATTCTGTGATCCCGGATCAGATTGAAGCAGGAACATTCATGTTCGCAGCAGCAGCTACCAGGGGAGATGTAACGGTACTAAATGTTATTCCGAAGCATTTGGAAGCTACGATCGCAAAACTGGTAGAAATCGGCTGTGAAGTGGAAGAATTCGACGATGCTGTACGTGTCGTATCAAAGGGAGATCTTACAAGCACACATGTGAAGACCCTTCCGTATCCTGGATTCCCGACAGATATGCAGCCGCAGATCGGCGTGACACTGGCCTTATGTAAGGGGACAAGTATCATTACAGAGAGTATTTTTGAAAACCGTTTCAAATATCTGGATGAGCTTGCAAGAATGGGAGCCAATGTAAAGGTAGAAGGCAATTCCGCAACGATCGAAGGCGTGGCAGAATTCTCCGGAGCAAGAGTAAGTGCACCGGATCTTCGTGCAGGAGCCGCACTTTGCATCGCGGGTCTTGCAGCGGATGGAATCACAATTGTAGATGACATCGTATATATCCAGAGAGGATATGAAAGATTCGAAGAGAAACTTCGCAGCATTGGTGGAATCATCGAAAGAGTAGATTCTGAAAAAGCGATTCAGAAGTTCAAATTAAAAGTAGGCTAGATGATACATTTTCTTATATATGTCTATTGACAGTACAGGGAAAATAGAGTAAAGTCTTAGTCGTATCAAAAATAACTTAATAAAAGCAAACTTTCTCTTATTCAGAGCAGTGGAGATACAAAGGATCTGTGAAACTGCGGCAACCCCATTGTAGGAAGGTGCCAGCCTGAGCGAGTGATCGAACAATAAGAGGATTGGTTTATGAAGATATCAAACCGTCCACTTATATAAGTGGACGGTTTTTAAAACGCCATGCGTTCGGAAGAAGCTGCCGGTGGCAGGTTCTGGAGATACAGACAATCCCAAGAGAAAGAATGCAGGAACTGTTTTTTAGAAAAGAAGGAGAGAAAAGAACGTGGAAAGAAGATTATTTACGTCAGAATCAGTAACTGAAGGACATCCGGATAAAATGTGTGATCAGATCTCAGATGCCATTCTGGATGCATTGATGGAGCAGGATCCAATGAGCCGTGTTGCATGTGAGACAGCAACAACAACAGGTATGGTTCTTGTTATGGGTGAGATTACAACAAATGCATATATTGATATTCAGAAAATCGTTCGTGATACGATCAAAGAGATTGGATATACAAGAGGAAAATATGGATTTGATGCAGAGACTTGCGGTGTGATCACAGCAATTGATGAACAGTCTACAGATATCGCTATGGGTGTTGATAAAGCACTTGAAGCAAAAGAGCATACAATGTCAGAAGAAGAGATTGATGCAATCGGAGCCGGAGACCAGGGAATGATGTTCGGTTATGCTTCTGATGAGACACCGGAATATATGCCATACCCGATCGCACTTGCACACAAGCTTTCAAGAAAGCTTACAGAAGTAAGAAAGAACGGAACACTTCCGTACTTAAGACCGGATGGAAAGACACAGGTTACGGTTGAATATGATGAGAATGGTGTTCCGGCACGTCTGGATGCAGTCGTACTTTCGACACAGCATGATCCGGAAGTGACACAGGATCAGATTCATAAAGATATTAAGAAATATGTATTCGATGCAATCATTCCAGAGGGCATGGTAGATGAGAAGACAAAGTTCTTCATCAACCCGACAGGACGTTTTGTAATCGGCGGACCACACGGAGACAGTGGACTTACAGGACGTAAGATCATCGTAGATACTTACGGTGGAATGGCACGTCACGGCGGCGGGGCTTTCTCTGGAAAAGACTGTACAAAGGTTGACCGTTCTGCTGCTTATGCAGCACGTTACGTTGCCAAGAATATTGTTGCTGCAGGACTTGCCAAGAAATGTGAGATTCAGTTGTCTTATGCAATCGGTGTAGCACATCCGACATCTATCATGGTAGATACATTCGGAACAGGTGCAGTAGAAGATGATAAACTGGTAGAGATCGTTCGTGAGAATTTTGATCTCCGCCCGGCAGGAATCATTCAGATGCTTGATCTTAGAAGACCAATCTACAAACAGACAGCGGCTTACGGACATTTCGGACGTACAGATATTGATCTTCCATGGGAGAAACTGGACAAAGTAGAAGATCTGAAAAAATATTTATAGAAATTTTATAAAAGTTTATGGGTGCTTTGGTGTGAAGCACCCATTTTTCATGCTATAATTTTTTTTAGTGGAGGACAGATACATGAAGCTGAAAACGCGATTAGTTATAGCATTTTTTACGATTATTATTATACCGGTCCTTATGGCAGCCATGATGGTTTCAATGGTATGCCGCTATCAGATCGGAGTGGTGGAGAAGAATTATGGGATTACAGGAACGACGATTTCTGATTTTACGAATTCCATGCAGGTACTTGCACGTGTTACGGAGAAGCCGTATCATGAACTGAAGGATATGTCAGAACAGGCATCTGAGATGGAAGATGCGACAGAACTGGATCAGTTTAATAAAAAACTGGAGAATAAGAATGCATACCTGCTGGTGAGAAAAGACGGAACAATCGTATATACGGGCAGCGATGATGATCGTGTAAAAGCGGTGATCGAACAATTGCCGGGATATGGAGATACAGATACAACATCGGAGAACGGAATTTATCTTGGCGGAGATGCAGAAGCATTGGTAAAACAGGTAGATTTCAGATATGATGACGGCAATAAGGGAAGTGCGTTCATTGTGTCAGATGTATCCAATGTAATTCCGGAGGTTGGACAGTTTTTCTGCGAAATCCTGATTGGAATTGTAGTGATACTGATACTTACTTCGGCAGCTCTTATTATATGGATTTACCGTGCGGTTATGGGGCCGATCGGCAAGATGCAGACAGCGGCGCAGAATATCAAGGATGGGAATCTGGATTTTGAGTTGAAACCGGAGGCTGACGATGAACTTGGAAAACTCTGCCAGAGCCTGGAAGAGATGAGAGGACGCCTGAAGGAAAGTGCCGAAGAAAAATTGAAATATGACAAAGAAAGTAAAGAACTGATAAGTAACATTTCACATGATCTGAAGACACCTGTGACAACGATCAAAGGTTATGCCGAAGGAATTATAGATGGTGTTGCAGATACACCGGAGAAGATAGACCGGTATGTCAGAACAATCTACAATAAAGCGACAGAGATGAATACGCTGATCAATGAGCTGACATTATATTCTAAGATCGATACGAATAAGATCCCTTACAATTTTAATATCGTGTCGGCGAATGAATATTTCAACGACTGTGCGGATGACCTGTCGGTTGAACTGGCAGCACAGAATGTAGGATTTGGTTATTTTAATTATGTAGAGAAGAATGTACGGATCATTGCAGACCCGGAGCAGGTAAAACGTGTGATTCACAATATTGTCAACAATTCGTTGAAATATATGGACAAACCAAAGGGAATGATCAATCTGCGTGTCAAAGATGTAGGAGATTTTGTACAGATTGAACTGGAAGACAACGGAAAAGGAATTGCAGCAAAAGACCTGCCGAATATCTTTGACCGATTTTATCGGACCGATGCGTCGAGAAATTCGTCCACCGGAGGAAGTGGAATCGGTTTGTCTGTAGTAAAGAAGATTGTAGAAGAACACGGCGGTAAGATCTGGGCAACAAGCAGAGAAGAGACCGGAACGACAATGTATTTTGTACTAAGAAAGTATCAGGAGGTACCAGTCAATGAGTAAGATATTAATAGTAGAAGACGAAGAAGCAATTGCAGATCTGGAACGGGATTATCTGGAACTGAGCGGGTTCACCGTAGAGGTTGCAACTGACGGAGATATAGGACTTCAGAAAGCACTGAACGAAGATTATGATCTTCTGATCCTGGATCTGATGCTGCCGGGAACAGACGGATTCGATATCTGCCGTCAGGTGCGTGATGTGAAGAATACACCGATCGTGATGGTATCTGCGAAGAAAGATGATATCGATAAGATCAGGGGACTGGGGCTCGGTGCGGATGATTATATGACAAAGCCGTTTAGTCCAAGTGAACTGGTGGCGAGAGTAAAAGCGCATCTGGCAAGATATGACCGTCTGACCGGAAGTGCGGCAGAGAAGAATAAAGTGATCGAGATCAGAGGACTGAAGATTGATACAACTGCAAGACGTGTGTGGGTGAACGGAGAAGAACGTACATTTACGACGAAGGAATTCGACCTGCTGACATTCCTTGCGAGCCATCCGAACCACGTATATTCGAAAGAAGAGTTATTCCGGGAGATCTGGGATATGGAGTCCATCGGGGATATCGCAACGGTAACGGTGCATATCAAGAAGATCCGTGAGAAAGTGGAAGTGGACACATCCAACCCGCAGTATATCGAGACGATATGGGGTGTTGGGTATCGGTTTAAAGTATAAAAATATAACAAAATATTTTGAAATGCAAAAACCCCCCGGAGGTGTACCATGGTATGCTCCCCGTCAAGAGGACAATAAAAAATAATAAATTTTTGTATCGTCAGCCATGCTATGGCTGGCGATATTTTATGCTGCTTTTGTATATTGCTCATGATATTTCATTGGTGTCATTACAT
>NZ_JAMOYX010000064.1:0-13009 GCF_023669465.1 Dorea sp. MB18-49 | reverse complement strand
ATTGTAGAATATCACATATAATATTTTATAAATATTCAGTGAATGCTATGACAAGGAGGAGTACATAGATTCCCGAAGCAAAGAGAGAAGACGGAAGGTGCAAGTCTTCGTGAAGGATTTATGGAAGTAGCCTTTGAGCTGTGAACCGAAAGGATATAGATAAAGTGTAAGAATATCTGAGTAGACTTCAACGCAGTCCCAGCGTTATCAGGGAGGCAGTATCGGAAAGTGAAACCAGGATAAGGAAAACGTTCCTGTACTGAACAGAGAGCAGAAAGTAATTTCTGAATTTAGGTGGTAACACGGATGTAATATTCGCCCTGAGCTGACAGCTTGGGGTGTTTTTTTATTATATCCGGTATGAAAATGATCAGATTTCAAGGAGGTAGTATATGAAGAAGATCAGTGGCAATAAATTACTGGTAAAAGCACTGAGTGAAGAGCAGGTGGATACAATATTCGGTTATCCGGGAGCCTGTACAATTGACATCAGTGACGAACTTTATAAACAGGATTATACAAAGGTGATCCTTCCAAGGCAGGAAGTGGCATTGGTGCATGAAGCAGATGCTTATGCAAGATCAACGGGAAAAGTAGGTGTATGTCTTGTTACGAGCGGACCTGGAGCAACGAATCTTGTAACAGGACTTGCAACAGCATATTACGACAGTGTACCGCTTGTATGCTTTACAGGTCAGGTATCCAGACACCTGATCGGTAATGATGCATTTCAGGAAGTTGATATCGTAGGAATTACCAGAAGTATCACAAAGTATGGTGTAACAGTAAGAAACAGAGAAGATCTGGGACGTATTATTAAAGAAGCTTTTTATATTGCAAGAACAGGAAGGCCGGGCCCGGTACTGATCGATCTTCCAAAAGATGTGATGGGCGAACTTGGAAATGCCGAATATCCGAAGGAGGTAAATATCCGGGGATATAAACCGAATACACATGTTCATGTAGGACAGTTAAAACGTGCGATCAAGATGCTTTCAAAAGCAAAGAAACCATTATTCCTTGCCGGAGGAGGCGTTAATATCGCACATGCCAATGAAGAATTTACAAAACTGGTTGACATGACGAACGTTCCGGTAGTCACAACTGTTATGGGACGTGGAGCGATTTCGACGACACATCCTTTATATATTGGTAATCTTGGAATGCATGGCGCATATGCGTGTAATATGGCGGTAAATGAGTGTGATCTGTTATTCTCGATAGGAACCAGATTCAATGACAGAATTACCGGAAAGCTTCATTCATTTGCACCAAATGCACAGATTGTACATATTGATATTGATACAGCTGCAATTTCAAAAAACGTACAGGTAGATGTACCTATCGTGGCAGATGCAAAAGAGGCAGTATCAAAAATGCTGGAATATGTATCTGAGTGTGAGACGAAGAAGTGGCTTGTGACGATCGAAGAGTGGAAAGAGGAACATCCACTGATGATGAAGAAGAAACCAATCATGACACCACAGGATGTGATAGAAACGATCAACCGTATCTTTGATGAGGCAATTATTGTAACAGATGTTGGACAGCATCAGATGTTTACGGCACAGTTTATCGAGATCACGGAAAAGAAAAAACTTCTGATGTCCGGCGGTCTTGGAACTATGGGATATGGTATGCCGGGAGCTATCGGTGCGAAGATTGGTAATCCGGATGTGCCTGTTATTTCAATTTCGGGAGACGGAGGATTTCAGATGAACAGTCAGGAGCTCGCTACAGCGGTGCTTGAAGAACTCCCGATCATCAGTTGTATCTTCAATAATAATAATCTGGGTATGGTACGCCAGTGGCAGAAATTGTTCTATGGAAAGCGTTATTCGATGACCTGTCTTCGTTCCGGAGCAGCCTGCAGGGGAAAATGCGGAGAGGTAGAGTGTCCGACGTATACACCGGATTTCATGAAGCTGGCTGACAGCTATGGCGCAAAAGGAATTCATATTACAAAGAAAGAAGATATCGAACCTGCATTCAGAGAGGCAATGAAGAGTACAAAGACCCCATATATCCTTGAGTTCGACATTGATCCGGAGGATCTGGTGTATCCGATGGTAAAACCAGGTGGAACACTGGAAGACCTGATCATGGATTGTTAAGAAGACGAAAGGAGATAAAATAATGAATAATAATGGTATGAAAAAGCGCTGGATTTCATTATATGTAGAGAACCAGGTGGGAGTTCTGTCAAAGATTTCCGGTCTGTTTTCCGGAAAATCTTATAATCTGGACAGTCTGACTGTCGGTACGACAGAAGATCCGACTGTATCCAGAATGACGATCGCGACAGTCAGCGATGATGAGACATTTGAACAGATCAAAAAGCAGCTGAACCGTCTGGTTGAAGTGATCAAAGTAATTGATTTTACGGATGTCTTTGTACGTATGAAAGAAATCTTATATGTAAAAGTACGTAAATGCACGAAAGATGATAAAGTGGAATGCTTCCAGATTGCAGAGACGTTCAAGGCGAAGGTGATTGACTATGGGAAAGACAGTGTTCTCATGGAATTTGTTCAGACGGGGACCAAGAATGATGCAGTTATCAAACTGATGAAAGAAGAGTTTGAAAGTATCGAAGTTGTGCGCGGAGGAAGTGTTGGTATCGAATCGATCAGCATGATGGAAAGATAGAGATTCACGGTCGAAATAAATCGAAAATTAAAATGTATAATAAAAAAACAGAGTGCACTCTTGAATTTTGAAAACAGTAGTATTATAATAGGACAAGATGATAAATCAAACAGTTGTTAAAAGGACGGAGGAGTCAAAATGGAGAAGAAAAATATTGACTGGTCAAACATTGGATTTGGCTATATGAGGACAGACAAGAGATATGTTTCCAATTTTAAAAATGGAGCATGGGATGAAGGTACACTTACCTCCGATGACCAGATTACGATCAGTGAATGTGCAGGCGTACTTCAGTATGCACAGACATGTTTTGAAGGAATGAAAGCGTATACCACAGAAGATGGTCATATCGTAACATTCCGCCCGGATCTGAATGCAGCAAGAATGGCAGATTCAGCAGCAAGACTTGAAATGCCTGTATTCCCGGAAGATAGATTTGTAGATGCAATCAAACAGGTTGTAAAAGCGAATGCAGCTTATGTACCGCCATACGGATCAGGAGCAACATTATATGTAAGACCATATATGTTCGGTTCCAGTGCCGTTATCGGTGTAAAACCTGCAGAAGAATATCAGTTCCGTGTATTTGCTACACCAGTTGGACCATACTTCAAAGGTGGAGCAAAACCAATTACTATTAAAGTTTCTGATTTTGACCGTGCAGCACCGCATGGAACAGGTCATGTAAAAGCCGGACTGAACTATGCAATGAGCCTTCATGCAATCGTAACAGCACATGAAGAAGGATACGATGAGAACATGTATCTGGATGCAGCAACAAGAACGAAAGTAGAAGAGACTGGTGGAGCTAACTTCATCTTTGTAACAAAAGATAACAAAGTTGTAACACCAAAATCATCTACCATTCTTCCATCTATTACAAGACGTTCTCTGATGTATGTTGCAGAGCATTATCTTGGACTGGAAGTAGAAGAAAGAGAAGTTTACTTAGATGAACTTGGTGATTTTGCAGAGTGTGGACTTTGCGGTACAGCAGCAGTTATCTCTCCTGTAGGAAAGATCGTTGACCACGGCAAAGAGATCTGCTTCCCAAGCGGAATGGAAGAGATGGGACCTGTTACAAAGAAACTGTATGAGACATTAACAGGAATCCAGATGGGACATATTGAAGCTCCGGAAGGATGGATTTGCAAGATCTGCTAATACCAGATACCAGAAAAAGTATCAGGGCGGACATCCGGTGAAACGGATATAAAACGAAGATATTATAGAAGAGGCAGGGAACTGAGAATTTTCTCAGAACCTTGCCTCTTTTTGAAAATGCGTGTAAAGTATAGAAAGAATAATCAGGTGAAAGGGTTTGATGTATGAAGGATTTATTATTTTCAACACTGAAAGATTATAAAAAAGAATATCTTCCCAAGGATATCTTTTCGGGGATTATTATGGCTGCGGTGTCCATTCCTATTTCAATGGGATATGCACAGATTGCGGGACTTCCGGCAGTATATGGACTATATGGTTCGGTGTTCCCGATTCTGTTCTTTGCATTATTTTCAACGTCCAGGCAGTTTATCTTTGGGGTGGATGCGGCACCGGCAGCGATTGTTGGGGCAGCACTTGTGTCGCTTGGAATAGAAAACGGAAGTAAAGAGGCAATACAGTATGTGCCTGTGATCGCACTTCTTACGGGAATATGGCTATTGTTGTTTTACTTTTTGAAAGCAGGAAGAATCGTGGACTTTATATCAACACCGGTTATGGGCGGATTTATCAGTGGGATTGCGCTTACGATCATTTTAATGCAGATCCCGAAGATATTAGGCGGGAAAGCCGGATCCGGGGAACTTCCGGAACTTATCAGACATATTGCACAGACCGGTAAAGAGATTAACTGGTTGTCAGTGATACTTGGTGCAGGTGCGCTGATATTGCTTCGTGTGGCAGGAAAAATGATACCGAAATTTCCAATGGCAATTGTTATCATGGCAGCCGGAGTGGCGGCAACCAGAATATTCCATGTAGATGAATATGGTGTGGTCCTTCTTGATGCGGTGGGAAAAGGACTTCCGAAACTGGTCCATTTCCGGTTTGTGGGAATTGATCTGAGACAGGCTTTGGGAAGAAGTTTGATGATCGCGGCAGTTGTAATGGCGGAGACACTTTTGTCAGAGAATAATTTCGCAATGAAGAACGGATATAAGATCGATGAGAATCAGGAAATCCTTGCCTGTGCGATGGGAAATATCGCGGCGGCATGTGTAGGGTGCTGTCCGGTGAACGGAAGTATATCCAGAACATCTATGAATGAGCAGTATGAAGGAAAGACACAGGCAGTGTCTGTTGTGGCAGCAATTACAATGGCCCTGGTTCTTCTTGGCGCAACCGGGTTTATCGGCTATCTGCCGGTTCCGGTCCTTACAGCCATTGTAATTTCTGCACTGATGAATGTAGTAGAACTGCATCTGGCAGTACGCCTGTTCAGAGTGAGCCGTAATGAATTTTATATCTTTGTGGCGGCATGTGTAAGCGTGCTGGTTTTTGGAACTATCTATGGTGTGGTAATCGGACTTTTGCTGTCCTTTGTGGCGGTAGTGCTTCGAGCGACAAATCCACCGAGATCATTACGGGGAATGATTCCTGGAAAAGAAGCCTATTATGATCTGAAGAGAAACCGCAATGCATATCCGATCCGGCATACAGTGATATACCGTTTCAGCGAGAATCTGTTCTTTGCAAATATAAAAGTCTTCCAGACAGATATTGAGAACAGTATTAAGGAAGATACTAAGGTTGTGATCGTAGATGCGGCAGCAATCAACAGCATTGATATTACGGCGGCAGATCGCCTGGAGATGATGGCAGAGAATTTTGAAAGGAAAGGAATAAAGTTCTACATTACAGAACATTCCGAAAATGTGAATGAACAGATGAGAAAACTTGGGATCGGGCATCTGATTGAAGAAGGAAAGGTTAGAAGAACGATTCTTGCAGCGCTACAGGATGCCGGCATTCCGTCAATGGGAACAACCGCCGGTGCAGATAAAGCGCGGGACCCTTTGGTCTGGATGCCTTGGCAGCTGGAGATACCGGCGGCTGTTCATGCGGTACATGAGGCGATGGTTCCGGCAGAAGAGGAAAATACGCTGGAAGAATTTGCCTGGGCATTTGGAGATGATGCGGTTGAAGAAATGGAGAAGAAAGTACACCAGGTCATGGAACAGATTCACAAACTTCCGGATCTGGAAAGACTTGCAGACGTAGGGTTCGAAGAGAAACTCAAAAACTGGCATTCGCTGGGCGTTTTGGATGAAGATGAGATTTTAAGACGAATGGAAATGCATTTGGATGAACTTCCGGAGAATTTAAGAGGAGACAGAAAAGTGATCCTTCAGTTGATTGAAAAGAGAAGACGAAAGATCGAACAACAGCTGTTATTACATCATCCGGAAATTGTAGAACATTTGAAGAAGAGCCGGGAAAGACTGGAAAAGCGCCTGGAAAAACAGAATCCGGAGGCAGCCAGAAAACTGCATGAGTGGGAAGTGCAGATCAGGGAGAAGGAAGAGGAGTAACGGTAGAAAAAGTAATCACTGATTGAAAAATGTGTTGACATAAATGATTTACAGTGGTACAGTGATAGTGTTGTAAAAGATAATTAAATAGATAGACATAGAGAATTTGCCAATGGCAACTTTTCTTGCATACTTTGGGATATAGAAAGCGAAGAGGCTTACAGGATAGTGAGTCACTTCGCTTTTTTGCTCCCATGCATTCGCAAGGAGCTGTCGATGGCAGGTTCTGGGTATGTTATAGATATGAAAAATGACAAAATGTGATCTTTTACAGGATAGTATCAGATATATGGAAGAAGGGATGAGACAATGTCACATTTGGTAATTACAATTGGATGCGAATATGGAGCAAAGGGAAATCAGATTGGAAGGAAAATAGCAGAAGACCTGGGATTTCAGTTTTATGACAGAAATATAGTAGATGCAATTATTCATGAAGTTGGAATCCCCGGAGAAATCATGGAAAAGGTCGAAGAAGGCGTAACAATTGTTGGAAAAGGTGCAGAAGGAGAGGAACGAGGAGAGTTTTCACAATACGCAGATCTTACAAAACGTGCGATTCATGTACAGAAAACGATTATCCGCAAGTTGTCGGACAGAGAATCCTGTGTGATTATCGGTCGTTCCGCAGATTATATTCTAAAAGAACATAAGCCGATTTTAAGAGTCTTTATCTATTCGCCGGATGAAGTAAGGATAAAAAATGTAATGGAAAGTCATAAGGTTTCAGAGAAAGAAGCAAAACAGATTATTCTTGAAACGGATAAAAGGTACCATAAGCGTCACATGGCATTAACCGGAAGTAACCGAGGAGACCGACATAACAGAGATATCTTAATTGACAGTAGTCTGCTGGGAGTAGATGGAACAGCCCGATTAATTGAGACACTTGCAAAACAAGTAGAAAAACAGTAAGGAGTTGATTATATGAATAAGAAAAAATCAGATTTTGACAAGGTATTCAGTGCCTGGGACATTCTTGTGATTGCATTTGGTGCAATGATCGGATGGGGCTGGGTTGTATCGACCGGAGGATGGATTGAAAAAGGTGGTGTCGTTGGCGCGGCACTTGGATTTGCAATCGGTGGTGTTATGATATTTTTCGTAGGTCTTACTTATGCAGAGCTTACGGCGGCTATGCCACAGTGTGGAGGGGAACATGTCTTCAGTCACAGGGCAATGGGTCCGGTTGGTTCATTCGTGTGTACATGGGCGATCATTCTTGGATATGTCGGTGTTACATGTTTTGAAGCATGTGCATTTCCAACGATCATTACATATCTGTGTCCTGGATTCTTAAAGGGATACCTTTATACAGTAGCAGGGTTTGATATCTATGCATCCTGGCTGATCGTTGCGATCGTAGTAGCATTTCTGATCATGGTCATTAATATTATGGGAGCGAAGACAGCTGCGATCTTACAGACAATCTTAACGGTAATTATAGGTGGCGCAGGAATCCTGCTGATCATTGCATCTGTACTCAACGGAACAGTTGATAATCTGGACGGTCAGATATTTGCCGGAACAACCGGAGTATCGAATGTAAAAGCTGTTCTTGGTGTAGCAGTGCTTTCGCCATTTTATTTCATCGGATTTGACGTAATTCCGCAGGCATCGGAAGAAATCAATGTTCCACCGAAAAAGATCGGAAAAATGCTGATTCTTTCGGTCATCCTCGCCGTTATATTTTATTCGTTCGTTATTCTGGCTGTAGGTATGGTTCTGGATTCCGGAGCAATTGCAGCATCACAGAAAGGAACCGGACTTGTAACAGCAGATGCGATGGCTGTGGCATTCCGTACATCTGTTATGGCAAAGGTAATTATTGTTGGAGGAATGTGTGGAATTATTACATCATGGAATTCGTTTATGATCGGAGGATCACGTGCAATGTATTCCATGGCAGAGTCTTATATGATACCAAAAATGTTTTCAAAACTGCATCCAAAACATAAGACACCGATCAATGCACTGATACTGATCGGAGTGCTTACGATGCTGGCTCCATTTGCAGGAAGAGTTATGATGGTTTGGATCTGTGATGCAGGAAACTTTGGCTGCTGTATGGCCTACTGCATGGTATCTTTATCATTTTTAATCCTGAGAAAAAAAGAACCGGATATGCCAAGACCGTATAAAGTAAAGCATTACAAATTTGTAGGAACTATGGCGGTTCTGATGTCTGGATTCATGGTGTGTATGTACTGCATTCCGGGATCCGGCGGTAACTTAATCCTCCCTGAATGGGGAATGGTTGTGGCATGGAGTCTGCTTGGAGTAGTATTCTATGCAATTTGTAAGAGTAAATATAAAGAGGACTTTGGAAGTCTTGTAGAGCTTATTTCCGATGAAGATTCTGCTACGCTTATGCCGGAGGCAGATGAGGAGAAATTGGATGAGGTAATTGATCATGCGATAGATGTAGTACTTGGTGTTTAATTCATCACTTTGGATACCCGAATCTACATAAAAAGCAACCAGATCTTTCTGTGCAACTCCAGCCATGACTGCGAATGCACAGAAAGACCTGGTTGCTTTTTATTCTGTGTGTATCGAATGCGTAAGATATGACGAATGAAACGGAGGACGTAACCGTGAGTACTTACCATAAACACCGATAAACAGAATATAACAGTTGACAACAGTTCTGCACTGTTATATACTGTTAATAACGGAGGAATAACGTTATGAACATAATCATCAACCACTCATCCATGCAGCCCATCTATGAACAGATCATGGGACAGATTAAAGAAAGAATCATGCATGGGGAATTGAAGGAAGATACAGCACTTCCTTCTGTACGTACATTTGCAAAGGAATTGAAAGTCAGTGCACTGACGGTCAAGAAAGCCTATGATGGACTGGAAGAAGAAGGATTCATTGTTACAGTTCATGGGAAAGGCAGCTTCGTTGCCTGTGCGAACCAGGAGACGATGCTGGAAGAAAAGAAAAGAGAAGTCGAAGCTGATTTGGAGATGGCCATCCGGAAAGGCAGAAGCTGTGGCATGAGTGATCAGGAGATCAGGGAATTGTTTCAGATTGTTTTGGAGGATTAAAAGGATGGTAAAACTTGAAAAGGTAAAAAAGCAGTATAAGGATTTTGAACTGGATTGTTCTATGGAGATTAAGGAGGGCTGGATTACTGGTCTGGTCGGACAGAACGGAGCTGGAAAGAGCACTGCATTTAAAGCAATGCTTGGGCTTATCAGAAGTGATTCCGGAAAAATAGAAATTCTGGGAAAAACTCCGGAATTACTGGGAAAAGAAGAACGGGAACAGATTGGTGTGGTAATGGCAGGAAGTGGATTTAACGGATATTTGTCAATCAATGACCTGATCCCGATATTTGATGCAATGTATCAAAAATTTGATAAGGCATGGTTCCTGAAAGAGTGTGAAAAGTTTAAATTACCGCTTAAGAAAAAAATCAAAGAATTTTCAACTGGTATGAACAGAAAATTACAGATTCTTGCAGCACTTTCACATGATGCGAAACTATTGATCCTGGATGAACCGACGGCGGGACTGGATGTTGTGGCAAGGGAACAGATTCTTAATATGTTAAGGGAATATATGGAGACGCCGGGCAGAAGTATTCTGATCAGTTCACATATTTCCAGTGACTTG
Source organism: Dorea sp. MB18-49 (assembly GCF_023669465.1). NCBI lineage: Bacteria > Bacillati > Bacillota > Clostridia > Lachnospirales > Lachnospiraceae > Dorea > Dorea sp. MB18-49. The sequence continues at coordinate 3,191 of NZ_JAMOYX010000064.1, read as the reverse complement.
GAAGGATTTTGCGATGACCTGTATATGATTGATAATGGAAAGATTGTTCTGCATGAAGAAACAGACCGTCTACTGGAAGAATATGGTGTTTTGAAAGTATCCAAAGAACAGTATCAGGGACTGGATCATACGTATATTTTGAAAAAGCATAAAGATACATTTGGATACAGATGTCTTACGGACCAGAAACAGTTTTATCAGGAAAATTATCCGGGAATAGTAATCGAAAAAGGGAACATTGATGAGCTGATAATCATTATGATTCAGGGGGAAAAGATATGAAAGGATTATTGATAAAAGATTTTCGTTTGTTAAAAGGTCAGGTATATTTTCTGTTAATAGTAACGGGGTGTGTGATTGTTTTTATGATAAATGGAAGCGAAGCGTTTGGCGTGGCTTATGTATGTTCCATGGTGGCATTACTTTCACTTACAACAGTCAGTTATGATGAATATGAAAATGGTTCTGCATTTTTATTTACCTTACCGATTACAAAGAAAGATTATGTAAAAGAAAAATATCTCTTTGCTGGAATTTTGCTTCTGATCGGTTTGATAGTATCCATGATCATGTGGTACATTACAGCTGTGATAAAAACAGGGAATATTGCGTGGGATGACTGGATGAGTTGTTGTATCGGTGGAGTTACAGCAGGATTAATGATGGTTGCAGTTGCACTTCCGGCACAGTTAAAGTTTGGACCAGAAAGAGGAAGAATTGCGTTAGTTACAATAGTGTTATTGGCTGTTGCGTTAGGAATATTGATGCAAGAATTCACGAAAGGAACAAAGTTTGCACAGAGTGCAAAGCGTATATTGAATCAGATGGATAAATTGGGTACCAAAGGAATTTTGGGAGTTATTGTGATCATATGGGTTATCGTTGGTGTGATTTCTATGATAATCTCTATGCGGGTGATGGAGAAGAGAGAATTTTAATACGTGTGCGCTTTTGAGCATAATAGAAGGTAGAATTATAATGTAGAAAAAGCCTCGGAGAATCATAAGTAAATAATTCTCCGAGACTTTTTTTGTATTTATATCTATATTGGAAAGGGTTACCCTTTATGGGAAATATTTTAAAGATAGTTTAATCTTTCAAGGGTATTTAATACCATGTGGCGTCCGGCATCTGTTCCGTCGATGATACGTCTTGCGCGGAAAGAGTCACCGATGTTCAGAACTTCAACATCTTCGCCAACGAACGCTTCCTGAATGTCATTCCAGATTGGAGCGTTTGCTCTCATTCCGAGGCATACGAAACCATAGTCAAACGGAAGTTCTTCTTCTTTTCCGTCGTATTTTACGAGGAAGGAATGAGCATTTACCTTCTGAAGAGCTGTGTTGGTCATCTGTCTGACATGATGTTTTTCCATGCATTCTTTCATGCTTGATGTAGAAGAGGCATCCAGGCCGTTTCCAATGATTGACATCATTTCGATGATGGTTGTTTCAGCACCGCGTGGAGCAAAAAATTCAACAACGTCAAGTCCTACAGCACCACCACCGACAACTACGACTTTCTTGCCTGTCATGTCTTCCGGATAGTTCTTTAAGTTGGCAATCATATCCTTGATAGAATAAACGCTGGCATCTTTCTTTCCAAGGTTGTCATGCAGTCCTTCAATCGGTGGAAGAAGCGGTACAGAACCGGTTGAGTTTACAACAAGGTCGGGTTTGTATTTTTTGATCTCAGCAACAGTTGCATCGACTCCCGTTTTGATTGTCAGATTAGAAAGTTTTGATGCACGGTGTTTCAGGTAGGTTGGGAAATCAGCAAGTCTCTTCTTTGCAGGAATCTTTGAAATCTCAACAGACAGACCACCAACTTCTTTTTCTTTCTCTAATAATGTAACGTTGCATCCGACTTCTGCAGCAGTGCATGCGGCCTCAAGTCCTGCAGTTCCGGCACCGACAACTACAACGTTGCATGGTTTGTTTACTTTCTGTTTCTTATAAGCTTCTCCGTTGATCAGATCCGGGTTGATTGTACAACGAAGTGGTTTGTTACCGCCGATACGGTTACCAACACATCCTACATTACAAGAGATACATTTGCGGATATCACATACATCGCCATACTGTGCTTTATTACACCAGTCTGGGTCAGCAATCAGGCCACGTCCCATACCGATCAGGTCAGCGTCGCCTCTTGCAAGGATATCATCGGCAATCTTAGGATCCCGGATATTTCCGATAGCGATCGTTGGCTTTCCAAATTTATCGCGAACGGCTTTTGCCATGTATGAACGCCATCCGTCTTCCAGATAGTTGGCATCGATCTGATACTGGATAGAAGCATTCAGTCCTGCTGAAGTATCGTAGATATCAACTTCATCATTCAGATATTCGAGATATTCCAGACAATCTTCTACCGTATTACCGCCTTCGACGAGCTCATCTACACTAAGACGTAAAGAAATAGGAACTCTAGGTCCGACAGCCTTACGAACTTCGTCAATTATCATACGGCAGAAACGGGCACGGTTTTTGGCAGAGCCTCCAAATTCATCTGTACGGTCATTGGTGGTAGGAGATAAGAATTGGCTGATCAGGTAAGAGTGTCCGGCGTGGATCTCTACAACATCGAATCCGGCATTGACAGCTCTCTTTGCAGCTGTTCCATAATCTTTTGCAATACTTTCAATCTCTTCTTTAGAAAGTCCGCGAGGAATCTCTCCACCGGCTTTGGATGGAAAACGAGAAGCGGATACCGGCTGCATGCCGATTCTTGAACTCATTGCAGAAGCACCGGCATGGTTAATCTGAATTCCCATCAAAGCCCCCTGTCTGTGACAGGCTTCCGTTAATGTAAAAAGGCGTGGAATGTAGCAGTCCTTGTCAAGACGAAGCTGTGTAGTTCCGTTCGATCCTTCCGGATATTTTACACAGACGTTCTCAACCATGATAAGCCCTGTGCCGCCACGTGCACGCAGCTCATAATATTTGATATGTTCATCGCTCAGTTCCCCATCATGTCCGGCGAAGTCACTTCCCATAGGCATCATTACAACACGGTTTTTAAGTGTCATACCTCTGACTGTCAGAGGGCTGAATACGTGTGGAAAATTGTTTTTCATAGTTTATTATCCTCCATTAAAATCTGATTGTATTTGAGTTACTTCTCTCTATACCTCGATTATATGATTTTGTTAAATAAAAGACAAATTAGTATTTTTATGAAAGTTGATA
>NZ_JAMOYX010000063.1:0-13012 GCF_023669465.1 Dorea sp. MB18-49 | reverse complement strand
ACCAATACCATATAACATATATGCCATAAGGAAACCTGCGATATGTCCTTTTATATTCATATTGCCCGGTTCAATGCATTTCAAAATCACTAATAAAATTCCTGCGATCCACCAGTATTTTTCAGCCCTTTTTCTGTGTTCAACAAAAAGCATACCTGCATAAAAACTAATCAGACAAGATGGTAACATCCGAAAAGATACCATCCCCGTTAAATTAATTTTCAGGGAAAGTATGTAAAAAAGAATCACTAAACCAAATGTAACCCACTTATATTCTTTCTTCATCCACGTAAGTAATGGATATAAGATATAGAGGAGGATGATCGCACCTATAAACCATTCTCCCAGAATATAATAATCATTTATCTTAAATGTAAGGTATCCATCCATTCCAATCAAAGACAAAATAATGCTGGCCGGGTTTCCTCTGTAAAACAAACTTTTATATCTCAGCACATCCCTTATATACATTAATCCCCATGCAATATAAAATGCCGGGAAGATAGATAATGCTCTTTTTTTATAAAATAATTTTAAATCATCTATTTTACTATGATTATAAAATAGTAATGCACCCGAAATGAAGAAAAATACTGTAACGTAAATATCTCCATAGGTAACACCACCAACATAATTATTAAATATATCCGGCCAGCCATATTCTACTGCAAAATGATACAATACAATTCCCAAACATGCTATTGCACGGATAAAATCAAATTGATCTAAAACAACTTTTTTCTTTCCCATAATTTTTCCTCATACTTTTTCATTCCTGATAACAATAATCTTATCTTATATTACATCCTGATACACTCAATGACAAATTCTTGTTATAATACGGATCGTCCTTTTCCAATATTTCTGCCCATTGTTTCTTAAAAAGTTTTTCATCATTTTCGTTGTTTCGCAGTTCGTTACTCCAACGCATCACTTTCACATACGGATTATAAACAACACTCATATGCTTATTTCTAATTTTCAGGCAAAGATCCACTTTTCCCAGTTCTCCTTTGTAATCCTCATCAAATCCATTCACTTTTTCAAATATATCTTTCTTCACCATCATACACGCACCTGCAACTGCACTATACTGCATCTGTGTAACAATATGTGAAAAATATCCATTTTCTCCTCGAAGTGTATACTCAAAGAGGCTTCCTGCAGTCCCATTCATTCCGATCACACAGCCCGCATGCTCTACTGTTCCGTTCTTATAATAACTTCTTGTCCCAACTACTCCGACATCACTTCTCATAGCCACGGAAACCAGTTCTGATATTCCTTCTTTGTCCGCATACTCTGCATTTCCAGCCAAGAAGATTAGATACTCTCCCTCTGCACAGCCAGCCCCTTCATTTTTCCGTTTGGCTGCTGTCCATATCTTTTCCCCTCGTTTTACACGTATTCGCTTATCCTGATACTTTTCAACGAATTTTTCTATTTCTTTCTTCTCTGTACAATCTACTATAATCACTTCATAATCCGGATAATCATTTGCTTTTATTGATTGCAAAGTTTTTCCCAGTAATTCCTTCTTCGTAATCTCATCAATAATGATCGACACTTTCGGTTTGTCTGCATATTTGTAACGTGTACGATACGTTCCGGGATATGCTGTTTCTTCTACATATGCATCCTTTAATCCGATCCGTTCATAGTGCTTTTGAATTGCTCTTCTACCCGCTTCAAAGGCATAGCGTTTACTTTCCGGATTTTCAGCCGTTGAATCCATATGTGCCCGCCAATGATACAATATCTTCGGAATATGATACACTGCATCTGTATTTTCCACACAGCGCAGCACAAAGTCATAGTCCTGAGCCCCATTATATTCTCCATTTAATTTCCCGGCCTGTTCTAACAGCTGTCTTTTGACCACAACCAGATGACAAAAATAATTAACCGAACACAGCAGATCCATATTCAAATCCGGCTTAAAATGTGGTTCAAAATATGTTTGTCCATCCATGGACACCTTATCCTCATCAGAATATATCATATCCACTTCTTGATTTTCATTGATGCACTTAGTACATTCATATAATGCATCTACCGATAATATATCATCATGGTCTGCAAATACGATATAATCTCCCGTTGCAATATCTATTGCAGCATTCGTATTCTCTGCTATCTGTAACGATTCTTTCGAACTAATGACTTTTATTCTGCTGTCACTGTGTTCCAATTCTTTCAAAATCTCTTTCAACGGGGAATCTCCCCCACTTCCATCCGACAGACAGAGTTCCCAGTTTGAATATGTTTGACCTTTGATAGATTCCACCAGTTCTTTTAGATATTTTTCCTGTGTTTTATATAATGGGACGACTATACTAAAACATGGCTGTTTATCAAACACCGTCTCTTTCTGCACTTCACGTATTGCCTCTGTTATCTTATGTCTTTCAAGCCATCGTTCATAGTCTTTCTGATCTTTATGCGTTGCCTTTTCATACAAAAGCCCCACCGTCTTTCCTATCCCGTATGCCTTTATATAGCTATCTATTTTCTTTATCTTTTCTTTCATAACGTCACCCTGTTCACCCGCACAGAAAACCTGCCACCGGCAACTTTTCATGCACGCTTTGGTATAATCCAAAAGGCAGCCAGATATAATTTCTGCCCGCCTTTTTATTACTTGAATAATTTATATAACCATCTCATAAATAACACAATATACGCAGCAAAACATAATGTTACGATATATGTTTCCAGATCAAATCGATGTGTCAATGTTCGCATAACACCGATTCCGTCAATCGGTGTTCCTGCATATACAAGTGCTTCCCCTTTATCGGTTCCCGGGGTATAAAAGATCTGTACATTTCCCACATCACACTTTGTAACCTGGAAATTTAATGTATATGCTTTATCCTTACAATCATTTACTCTGTCGAATTTCATCTTGAAGAATTTTCCGCTGCGTAATTTTCCAAGATTCTCCGTACCCTTGGCAACTACTTTACCAGTACTGTCATCTACAACTTCATATGCTACTAATACCTTTTCTTTATCCGGCACTGCATTCGCAGCCAGTTTTAATGAGATACCATCCATATACGCCTCTTCGCATACGAACTTCTGCGAAGCCGTCTGTCCGACTTCTAATACCTGCGCCTGAAATTTACTGGTATCACATGAAGTATCATAAACAGATACCGGCTTGTCAATAACCGCATATACTGCTGCGAGTACTATTATAATTAGAATAAGAAAAATAGTTTTTATCTTTGATTTCATTGTTTCAATATACTCCTATCTTATGAAGCACTGTATATTTCAGCGATGTTTCTGGACTCTCCTGCCATCTTCAGATTACCTTTGTCCAGCCACACTACCTTGTTACACAGTTCTTCCACCTGCTCAATACTATGTGATACAAACAATAATGTTGTTCCTTTATCCAGCATATTCTTGATACGGTTTTTACATTTTTCCTGGAATCTGAAATCACCTACCGATAACACTTCGTCTACAATCAGAATATCCGGTATTCCTATCGTTGCAATCGAAAATGCCAGTCGTGAGATCATTCCTGACGAAAAGTTCTTCACCGGAACATTCATAAAATCATGTAATTCCGAAAATTCCACGATATCATTATAGTGTTTTTCCATTTCCGCTCTTGGATATCCCAAAAGAGCACCATTCAAATATACATTCTCTTCTGCAGTCAAATCATAATCAAAACCTGCTCCCAGCTCGATCAGCGGTGCTACGGATCCTCTGACTGTCACACTGCCTTTTGTCGGTTTCAAAACACCGGCAATGACCTTAAGCATTGTACTCTTTCCACTACCATTTAATCCGATCAGTCCTAATGCATCACCCTTATTCACACTGAAGCTTACATCTTTTAAAGCCCAGAACTCTCCGTATGAAAGCTGCTTTTTCGCAGTCTTAATTACATATTCTTTAAAACTGGTCACTTTCTCCGATGCAAGGCTGAACCGCATTGAGACATGCTCTACACTAATAATCTCCTGATTATCCATATATCTTCTCCTTATATATCCAAAATAAAACTATCCTGTCGTTTATAAAATACATACAATCCAATCACAAGCATTACTACACATTCTACTGCAGCTATCAGGATAGATTTTATTCCCGGTAAAGAATTATACATCATTACACCACGGAACATCTGCAAGATATTCGTCAGCGGATTGAGTAATACAATCGGTTTTAACCACTCCGGTAAGATTGACATCGGATAAATTACCGGTGTCAGATACATCAGTGCTGTAACAAATACTGAATACAGATGCATAATATCTCTGAATTTTACAGCAATCGCTGATAACAGCAATCCCACTCCCAATGAAAACGCTACAATAAATGCCAGTGGAATCCATACCAGTAATACTGTATAATGTAGTTCCACACGCATGGCAAGCATAACAACGATCAAAGCTGTAAATGATGCCAGCAGATTTATGGTACTTGAAAATGTTCTTGCCAGAATGAACAAATATTTTGGTACATATACCTTTTTGATCAGCGGTCCATTGTCAATAATCGCTGACATAGAACAGGTTGTTACTTCCGAATAAAAGTTGAAGATCAGCTGTCCACTCAACAGATATACCGGAAAATATTCTACATCAAATTTAAAAAGATTCGAAAATACTACCGACAGAACGATCATCATAAATAACGGATTCAGCAATGTCCATAAAACACCCAATACTGATTTTCTATATTTAACCTTGATATCTCGTGCTATCAATTCTTTCAACAATGGTTGAAATTTCAAAAAATTTTGTACATACGTTGTCACGATTCTTCCTCCGATTTTATTGGTTATAATTGAACAATCTTACTAATTATAGCATTTTTTCGTCTGTTAGACAAGTCTCGCTTCTAATTTGCGCCGTACATCTCCAGAATTTCATCTGTTACATTTTCCCATGCTCTTTCTTTTGCGGTCTTAAGACCATTCAAATATAACTTCTGCTGCAATTCTTCTGAAGCGATCAGATTTTCAATCTTTTCACAGGCCTGACTGATATTTCCTGCCTTATACAACAGACAGTTTTCATTATCTTTCAGATATTCTACATTTCCTCCATTCGGAACCGCAAGCACATATCCACCGGTTGCCATCATCTCCAGCGGCGGATAAGAGAAACTTTCTAACAGACTGGTCTTTATCAGAATATCACACTGCGCATAGATCTCCGGAACCTTCTCATATGGAACTCTGTTAAAGAATTTATCCACTCGATATGTTTCTTTTGGCTCTGCATTATAGGACATATACCATACTTCATACTTTTCCGGATCTAATGCATCGATGATTTCAAATGATTCATCGACATTTTTATAATCAACCGCGCAGTCTCCTTCTACAAGAATCCGGATTTTCCCATCCAGACTTCTTTTATGCTCCGGAAATCTTTCGATTTCCAGCCCATTCGGTGCATACACAGACGTTTGTCCGAACTCTTCTTCCAGCCATTTCTGACACCATTTCGATATCGTGATAAATTTCACGTCTGTCGATGGTCTGTAAGACTGATTCGCCCGTATACGCAGCGGATCTGTCTCTTCGTAAAAACCCGCTTCATAATTTTGAACCAGATAATATTTGTTCACCGCATACGGATACTCTTCTACTACTTTCACCGTTGTCCACATGGTAGCGATCATATAATCGATCTTACCCGAAATCGTTGTATCTTCCAGATTGATCACCGGGAATCTACAGTCTTCGAATTCACACCACTTTTCATTGCAGTCTAATGTGAATATAGATACTTCATTTCCTTTCTTCTGTAACATTGCCGCATGCCTTAATGCAACTTTGATTCCACCGCTGATCTCTAATCCTGGCAGTACGAATACATAATTCGTACTTTTTTCTTCTTCATACAATTTTGCCAGACGTAATCCCGTTCTGAATGTTGCATAATTTTCTTTGCATTTTAAATAAGCATTTTCCGATATCTTCTTCCGATATTCCGGATCTTCTACCACTTTCCGCAATTCAGCTTCCCATTCTCCGGCATCTTTACATAAAATTCCGGTAACTTTATGTTCCACACAATCATGAAATGCTCCCACATCACTTGCAACAGTAACAGTTTTAACCAGAGCCGCTTCCATCCATTTATTTTCTGATTTTGCTTCATTAAAAATAGTATTTTCCAACGGTGCAAGATTAATATCCATTTCAGCTATGATCTCAGGCAGTTTCCTCCAGTCACTAAATGGCAGTTTTTTTACTCTTGCTTCAAAGGTCTTTAATTCATCCGGCAGATCTACTTCCCCCATCAGATACAATTCTACATTTTCATAATCGTTCATGATCGTTATGATTACCGGCAAGATCAATTCCACATCTGCATTATGTGTGATACTTCCACTGAAATATCCCATCTTAACCACATTTTTATTGTCAGGCTTATTCTTTAATGCCTGTTCCGATAGCAGAATCATCTCTTCTGATGCTACATTACGGTTAATATATACCTTAGGGCAGTAATTCGCCAGTTCCTTTTTCAGACAGTTCGTGGTCGTCGTAGCATAATTACAGCTTTTCAACATACTCTGCATGCTCATCACATTGGCATCATAAGCTTGTTTTTCTTCTACCGGCAGTGATGCGACATATTTGATCTGGTCTGTATATTTCGTATCGACAACCAGATCATCAATATCATATACTACTGTCTTATTCAAACATTTTGCCAACGCCACAAATTCTTTGATTGCCTCTGTCTCCGGACATCTAAAGAACACAAAGCTCCTGTAATAACGGATCGCATCCAGTTCCAGTTCCGTGAAATACACCTCATCTGTCGTGTAATTCATAGCTTCCAGCTGTTCTCTCTGATGTTTTACCCGGTATCTCCACGGATGCGGAAGATTTTCATTACAGCCACTAATGAACAGTACATCTTTATAGATTTTCTCTACACGTCTTCTTTTCTTGATCTGCTTTTTTATATATCCATTTGTTTTCTTTACACATCCACCAATACCGTCTTCCCGTATTGTATGAAATGCTTTTTTTGCCAAACTTGTTGTACCCATATTTTCTCCTATATCTTTTTTAATGCTTTCAACAACGGATGATAGAATTCATCCCCTGCTTCTATCGTCTCTTTCCATTTTTTCTTAAATAAATCACACTGTTTCCAATAGTCTTCTGCCGTGTTGTCTCCTGCATAAGCTACATCTGCAAAACATGCCCATACATTCCACAGACCTTTTTCTCTACTTCTCAAACACAGATCAATATCCGCACAATCTTGCATCTCTGTGGAAAAATCTCCTATTTTTTCAAATGTTCTTTCCGGTACCATCATACAGATTCCTGATGCTGTAGTCGTATTTCTTACATGACGCATATTCGCCTCATAACCCTGATCAGCTTTATCCATTCCTTTATTTATGACATGAATTCCGGTCAAAGAATCTTGATCCAGTACACCGCCGGCGAAATAACTCTGACCTTTATTATCCCATATATTGGCAGATACCACCCCGACATCCGGTCTCTGTGCATACATCAGCATTTCTTCAATCCATTCTTCTGATTCCGGTATGCAATACCCGCTAAGACAGATATGATACATTCTACTTGACTGTTCTCTTGCCTTTCTTATCCACTCATAAGCACTTTCTTCTTCAGTTCTGGAATAACCGAAGATCTTTACATTCTTATCTGATACAGATGTCACTTCTTTGCTATTACAGATAATTTCTAACGGTCTGTAGTGTGTCTTTTTTAACAGCTTATCGATATAACCGCCTATATCTTCCTGTCCATTCTCCCATATATATATACTTACTACCGGTGTATTTTCCAGATCATATTTGATTCTGTAAATCGTCTGATATGGCAGATTACACTCTACCTGCCCATATTCATTTGTTCTTTTCAGCTGCTCACCGATTGCCCTTTTCGCAGAATCTACGGCATACTGTTTTACGGATAAATCCATCGACACTGATCCTGCATGTACACGCCAGTAATAAAGAATCTTTGGAATGTGCACTATCTTCCCTGCTTTTTCAGTCAGACGCAGTACCATATCGTAATCCTGACTGCCTTCGCATTCCTTTCTATACAGCTCTGACATTCCATCTAATAAGTTTTTTGCAAACACAACAAAATGGCAGATATAATTATGTGATCTTAATTCATCTTTTCCAAATCCTGATTTACAGACAATATCGTTTGAATCTTCTACGGATTCCCTGAATTTCATTTCATCTGTAAATACGAAGTCTGCACCATCCTGAATTCTTTTTGCACATTCATATAATGCTGATTCGTGCAATATATCGTCATGATCCAGAAGTCCCAGATATTCACCGGTGGCAAATTGTATTGCCTGATTTGTATTACCTACGATTCCTTCATTCTTATCCAATTTTCTGTAAACAATTCTTGTATCTTTTTCAGCATATTTCCGACACAGTTCTCCCACAGCATCATGTCCATCATCACTTCCGTCCGCAAGACACAATTCCCAGTTGGCATACGTCTGACTGCATACAGATTCAATCAGCTGAATCAGGTAGTTTTCCGGTGTGTTGTATAATGGTGTAATTATACTTATCTTTATATTCTTTTCGAATACTTCTTCTCTTTGTCTTTTACGTTCGTTATCATCAATCAAATGATAGTTTTGAATAATTTTCAGTTCTTCTTTTTGCCTTTTCTGATTCTGAATACGTCGTTCGATCGGTTTTACGATTCCCTCTTTTTTTACTTTCGTAATGATTCTTTTTATTTTAGAGCACATGTTGTACCTCGCTTGTAAATGTATAGTAGCAGTATCCTAGGATACTGCTACTATACTATACATCACTTTTCTGTTTTATTTCAATCTATTTACTATTAAAAGTATGAAGATATCGAATTACACCCTCTTATTACATGGATGTCTTAAGTCAAAATTATTTTCCAACAAGGTTAGATTCGGATTATAATACGGATCACCATTATAAAGAATGTCAAACCACTTTTCATGGAATTTTTTAATCTCACCCATAAAGCGTTTTATCTTTTTTTCATTATCTTCCATTCCTCTGGATTTTGATTCATAATGATATAATTCCGCATAAGGATTATACACGATCAGATAACCCGCCTCGCGAATTTTCAAACAAAAATCAATATCATTGAATGCCACAGCCAGATCAGGGTCAAATCCATTTACTTTTTCAAACGCTTCTTTTTTCACCAGCATACAAGCTGCTGTAACTGCACTACAGTCATGTGCAATAATCACCCTTCCGAAATATCCCGGTGTGTCATGTGGCAGACCAGTAAATACATGTCCAGCTACTCCCTGTAATCCTACGATTACTCCTGCATGCTGAATTGTTCCATCCTCGTAATAAAGTCGTGCTCCTACTGCTCCTACTTCATTTCTCAGACAATACCCCATCATTTCTTCCAGACAGTTTTCATTTATAATTTCTGTATCATTATTCAGGAACAGATAATAATCTCCCTTCGCAAAGGTAACACCAAAATTATTGATAGCTGAATAGTTGAACTCCTTCTCCCATTTCACTACTTTTACTTTCGGATTTTCTGCTTCCATTTTTTTATAATATTCAAATGTACGTTCTTCTTCACTATTATTTTCAACAATAATATATTCTACATTCTTATATGTTGATTTCATTTCAATTGAAGTGATACACTTGTCCAAATCTTCAATATGATCTTTGTTCGGAATGATAATTGATATTAACGGTTTTTCCTGTAATTGATATGTGCTTCTGTAAATTCCCAAGTATTTTGTTGACTCAACCTTTGCATTTATGCCAACTCTGTCATAATGAGCCTGAACAGCTCTCGCCCCTGCTTCAAATGCATATAATTTGCTCTCAGGATTCTCTGCTGTAGAATCTTTATGCGCTCTCCAGTGGTATAAAACTTTAGGAATATGTACAACATTTTTAGCATGTTCTACACATCTTAAAACAAAATCATAATCCTGTGCTCCATCAAATTCTCCATTCAGATTTCCTGCTTTTTCATACAATCCTTTTTTTACCACCGTTAAATGGCAAAAATAATTTGTTCCTCTTAACATATCAATGTTAAAATCTGATTTAAAATGTGGCTGGAAATAAATTTTCCCATCCATAGAAATCTTATCCTCATCGGTATAGATCATATCCACATTTTCATTCTGATTGATTGCCTTCACACATTCGTAAAATGCATCTGGTGTCAGCAAATCATCATGATCCATGAATGCGACCCAATCACCTGACACTAATTCTAATGCCTTATTTGTATTATCAGATATCTGCAACGGAAAATCGTTGCGAATTACCTTTATTCTTTTATCTTCATTTTCATACTTTGTCAAAATATCTTTTAATGGTGATGGATTTCCACTTCCATCCGAAAGGCACAGTTCCCAATTAGAATAACTTTGTCCCTTTACTGAATCGATCATTTCCTTTAAAAATCTCTGATCCGTTTTATATAATGGTACAACAATAGAAATTTTAGGTTCTATTTCAAACGCTTGCTCGCTCTGCTCTTTCAACTGTTTTTTCGTTGGAACATACAACCTTCTCCAGTATTCATACATTTCATGATTTTTACGGGATAATTTCATTTCAACACGTTCGAACACATCTTTTATTCCGTATTTCTTCAGGTAGATCATGCCTTTATCTTTATATCGTTTTACCTTGTTTACACCTTTTTTCACAACGGATGCTTTGAGTGTCACACCATATTTTGCGCTTTTATTTCCTTCTTCCAAATAAACATAAACAACTTTCGGTACATTTCCTTTGTATACAATCTCAAAGCCATATACATCCTCTTCCGTGCATTCCGGATATTGGTTAAAAACATCAACTCTCTTTTTTTCTTTTATTTTTACTGGCAAAATATTCTTTTTTTCGTCTTTTACTATAATATCAACTTTATTCTGATATATACACCATCCCTTTATAACAAAGCCCTTTTCACTTACTTTTTCACATTCGACATATTTTTCAATCCGATTTTTATTTTTCACGAGTTTTGCTACAGAAATCTTATACTCTTCTTTTTCTTTCTCATTCAGACAATTTATTACTCTGATTTTTTGTCCTTTTTCCCAGTTTCCCGGCAATTCCACTTGCAATTCATAAATATATTTTGCCCTACTCGTTCCAAGCTCTGACGATAATGCAATGCCCTGATTAATTTCCTCATCAATTGCTACGTTTAATTCCTTCTGATCCAGCATTATTTTCAAAGAATTATTTTTTTTACATCCCTCTTCGAAATATCCCTTAATGAGTAAGGTGTTTTTCTTTTTCATATGAAATCTATACAGTACAACTTCAAATTTATTATACATTTCTTCCTCCTGCTACCGTACTTCACCGCATATTCCAAATATAATATTCTCCAACGGTCGCATAATATTGATATCCATCTTTTTCTAACCATTCACCACAATTTGGATTTTTTACAACAATGCAGTCTACATTTAAATTTTGGATTTCTTGTTTAAGTTCTTCGTATGTAGTTTCATTAGGTTCCGCAACAAATCCATCGTATTTTTGTTGTGTATACCCTTTATATTCTAAATTATTTGTTCCATTAAATCTTTCCAATGCCGACAGCGATACAACATCTGGTGCAAATGTTCTGACAGAAACTGCTAAAAAATGCAATGTTCCATCAATCAACACAGCTTTTGGCATGACAATATTTATTTTCTTATCTTTTTCCTTTGCCAATTCTTCTAATTGGTGTCCCAATTCAATTGTTGAATCTGGCGCAAAATACATATTATGTCTAATAACACTCAGGCAAAGTCTCATATCAGCTTTTTTGCATTCCTCTTGTGGTAAAATTTCCCCTCCATACTTTTGAAATCCTGCCAGCATCATCGAACAACTTAATATACCAATCAATCCATAAGCAATTCTAACAACAAAATCCTTTATATGTATTTTCCGCAATATTATGTATATATATACAACATTCAATATAATAAAATAATACGCAACTGCCGACCAGGCTCTTCCTCCTACAAAATCATATACCGAACATTCTTCAAAAATGTCATTACACTGAGGTACTGCTATCATCGCTATCATAAGTAATACGTGCGCATTCAATTTATATATAACTTGTTCCCGCATAAAGAAACTTACTAAAAATATAATAATACACGGATAAATAAGTAAAGAATTTTTTGTAGAAATGATATCCGCTTTCACCGTTTTTTGAATAGATTCAGAATTAGGAATTATAATTCCTAAAGCAATATATATAAAAGCTAATGCAAAGCTAATTACTTTGCCTTTTTTTTCAAAATTCTGCCATAACGCCACAATACCTGCTGCAACGCCACTTACAATAATGATTGGAAGTGCAATAGTTGACTTCGATATCAAAACAACACTAATAATAATACAATATACCAGACTCTGTACAATATTCTTCTTTGCATCAAATTGTAGCAAAACAACTCCAAACAAAAGACACCCAAATAATTTTACAAATGATGCACCTAAAAACATTCCTGTATTCAAATGAAATCCATCTCTAAGCACTAATATCCCTGTGTCTGACAAAAAAATGTAATATGCACACATTAATGGAACTATTCCCAATACATATTGCGCCATCTTAACATTCGCTTTTACATTCAATTTGTCAATAATTATTTCCGCTACCCATTTGATTAGATTCAAATATAGAAAATAATAAAAAGCTGATTGAAAAAGTCTCAGAAATAATGTCGGCATTACTCCCAACACTTTCACATATACTGATGCTTCTAATTCCCATGTGTTAACAATATAACTATTAAATCCAGTATTCATTGTTCCTACTGAATAATTATAATTTCCTCCAATTGGTGAATATGGAAGAGTTGCCACTTTTGTAATATAATAACCATCATCTTGATGATTACCTAACCAAAAACCAGCATAATAAAACAACAGCATAAATATCATAACAGCACCAACTACATATATCATCCAGTTATCTGTTAAATACTCTTTGAGC
>NZ_JAMOYX010000062.1:0-13120 GCF_023669465.1 Dorea sp. MB18-49 | reverse complement strand
GTATTGGTACTTATTTAATGAAAATAAATATTATAAACAAGGTGATGAAATTTATTGGCGGCATTTCATATGAGGCCTTTTTGACACACCATGTTACGATTTGCCTGTTTATAAAGTTTGTACCGGCAGATGCGACGGTGATGATGCGAGTAATATTATTGATTGCAATTTTGGCGGCGACCGGTATTTCGGCTGTTGTTTTAAAACAGGTATGCAAAACAATCATGTCTTTAGGAAGAGCACGAAAGAAAAATATTGCTTAATAAAAATGTATGACAGAATTTAAAGAAGGTGAAAAGTATTGAAAAAACCAGGCTACTATTCATCCGGTGAATTTGCCCGCATGGCCCACGTGACCCTGCGGACAATTCGCTATTACGACAAACAGAATATATTAAAACCATCTTACGTCACAGAAGCGGGCGCAAGATTCTACACAGACGAAGACTTCGCAAGACTACAGCAGATATTATTATTAAAGTATCTGGGATTTTCGCTGGACGATATCCGTGATATGACGATCGATGATGCAGACTATCACTTCATGCTCAATTCTCTTAACATTCAGTTGAAATTAGTCCGTGACCGCATCGAACAGATGCAGCTGGTGGAACAGGCAATTCAGGACACGTCGGATCTGATACAGAAAGAACATTCCATCGACTGGAGCCAGATGTTGAATCTGATCCATCTGACCGGCATGGAGAAAAGTATGAAGAACCAGTATCAGGATGCGTCAAATATTTCCGCAAGAATTAATCTACATAGCCTGTATTCACAGAATACGAAAGGATGGTTTCCATGGATTTTCGAACAACTGGAATTAAAGCCGGGAATGAAGGTTCTGGAGCTGGGATGTGGAGATGGTACACTCTGGAACGTGGACAGGGATAAGATCCCGGAACAGACGGAGATTGTAGTATCAGATATATCGGATGGAATGTTAAGAGATGCAAGGCGTACGATCGGTGCAGACGACAGCAGGTTCAGGTTCCATGTATTTGATGCGGGAAGAATACCTTATGATAAGGATTCATTTGATCTTGTAATTGCCAATCATGTGTTGTTTTATTGCGAGGATATTCCGAAAGTCTGCAAGGAAGTAAAACGTGTATTGAAGCCGGGAGGAAGATTTGTCTGCAGTACATATGGCAATGATCATATGAGAGAAGTCAGTGAACTGGTCCAGAAGTTCGATGACCGGATCGTACTGGCGGCAAAGAATCTGTATGAGCGTTTTGGGAAAGAGAACGGAGAAGAGATTCTTAAGAAGGATTTTGAAAAGATAGAGTGGAGGCGGTATGAGGATTCGCTTATCGTGCCGGAACCGGAGCCATTGATTTCTTATATCTTGTCGTGCCATGGAAATCAGGGACAGTATATTCTGGATCATTACAAGGAGTTCCAGTCTTATGTGCGTAAGAAGACGGAAGGCGGGTTCCACATTACGAAAGATGCCGGGATTTTTGTTGGGTATATTGGTTGAGAATAATAGAAATGTTATGTATAATGAAATAAAGTACAGTTTACAAGGGACTACACAGGGTAGGTATCTGACGGGAGGGGTGCCGCCAGTCAGATTTTCCATGTGATGTTCAAGCTGTCGCTTGTGGCGGCTATGGTGGTGATCATCAAATCCACCACACGCCGCTTGTCATCAAAAGATACATTCTCCCAGGTATCGAGGTAGCCGGAAATCTGGCTGACCTGTTCCGGGCTGATGGCCTCCACAGTCAACTCCGCTATCCTTGCCAGAAGTTCCTGCTTGCGCCCGTCCAGTTCCGCTATCTTCACATTCACATAGGAGAACAGGACATTGTTTGCCCCCGTCAGACTGTCCACCAGCTTTTCAATCTCGCTGTCTACATGGGCAAGTTCCACTTGCAGGGCGGTGATTTTCGGGTTTGCCTTTGCCGCTTTCTTTTTTCCTGTCAGCGTCTTGTAGCTTGCCAGCTTCTTTACCATCTGCTGATAAACAACCGCTTCCAGTTCCGAAGTGATGATTTTCCCACAGCCAGGACAGCTTTTATTGTCCAGCCGTTTCGTGCAGCGGAGATACTGTTTGCCGGAGGGATTGTAGATACTCATAAGAGCATACCCGCAATTCCCGCACTTGATTTTTCCTGCCAGCCATGTGTGGGTGGCTTTCCGGGCAGACTGGATTTTCATGTTGTTCATCAGCTTCTTGCGGCAGGTCAGCCAGGTGTCGGAGGGGACGATACCCTCATGGGGAGCCAGTACCAGCATTTGGTCTTTTAAGTCGTTTTTCTTGCTGGCCTTTACATCTCGCCCTTGATACAGATAGCAGCCGTTCATGCCCGTAAAATCGGCAACGTCATTGACAATGACTGTACCTTGACTTTTGAAAAATTCGTACACATCAAGGTCTGCCTGCACATAGACAGGATTGCGTAACATCTGCGCCAGCGTGGGGCGTATCAGCTCTTTGCCATGGAACAAAATCCCCTGTTCGGCAAAGTACCGGGTAATGTCCCCGTAGGAAGTTGTGGGCTGGGCGTACATCTCAAACATCAGCCGGATATTGGCCGCTTCCTCCGGGTTTACCACCAGCTTCTTTGTGTTGATACCGTCCATCTTGATAGGCTCCGTATGGAAGCCGTAAGGGGCTTTCCCGCCCATCTTAAAGCCCCGCTGACTGCGGGAGTAGTAAGCGTCCGTTACCCGCTTCTGTATCGTTTCCCGTTCAAGCTGGGCGAACACGATACAGATATTCAGCATGGCCCGTCCCATCGGCGTGGAGGTATCAAACTTTTCCGTAGAGGACACAAACTCCACATTGTACTGCTGGAACAGCTCCATCATGTTGGCAAAGTCCAGAATGGAACGGCTGATACGGTCGAGCTTGTAAACCACGACCTTTGCAATCAAGCCCCGCTTGATGTCCCGCACCAGTTCTTGAAACTTCGGACGGTCTGTGTTCTTGCCGCTGTACCCTTTGTCTGTGTATTCCTTGCAGTTACCGCCTTTCAACTCGTATTTGCAAAATTCAATCTGGCTTTCAATGGAAATGCTGTCCTTTTTGTCTACCGATTGTCTTGCATAGATTGCGTCTATCCGATTGTTCATATTGTCGCTCCTTTTCTTAAAAAAGAAACGGAGCTGCTGACAGTTCTATTATACCGCCAGCAGCCCCGCAAATCAATGATGGGTTTGGAAAACCTTATGTCCCGGCTTCCTCACTCTCCCGCTTGTCGGCGTACTTGCGGAACACCTCATAAAGCTGCTGTTCCAGTTCCCGGCGTTTGGCTGCTTCCTGTTCCGGCGTGAACACCGGGGAGAGATTTTCCAGTGTGATTTCCTTTCCCTGAAAAGTCACGATTTCGATTTCCTTTTTGTATCTGATATTACTTATAAGATCACCTTTCCTTTCCATGCTGCCGCTGTTGCCGTTTCAGTTCCGCTAAAATCTCCGGCGGGATACGGTCAACCAGCCGCCGCATATCGTCCAGTTCGCTTTTTAACTTCGCCCGTTCCATCGTGTCATTCATCTTGCCTTTTTCGCTGGCCTTTGCCCTGACTTCCAGCTTTTCATTTTCCGCTAACAAGTCATTGATTGTGACCTTGTATTTTTTCAGTTGCCCGGAGAAGTTCTCCATCTGCGGAAACCACTTTTTCAGCATGGAGAGGGCTTCCTCTTTCTTCTTTCCGGCGTTCAGCGGGGTAATGCCGGAGAGAACCGCTTCAATGGCCCTCGCCTGTTTGGAGAGGTTGACCGCCTGTTTGAACAGCCGGGTGGGGATATGCTTCCGGCCCGTCTTGCTGGCGCTTTCCCCACGCTCCAGGTCGGGGTACTGCTCCACCATACAGGCGTGAAAATCGTCCTGCCACTTCGTCAGATTGGCCCGGTTGCCGATAATTTCTTTGGCGCACAGGCGGTTGTCCTTTGTCAGCGGCACAAAGACCAAGTGCAGATGGGGCGTTTTTTCATCCATGTGTACCATAGCCGAAACGATGTTCTCCCGGCCCACCCGGTCAATGAGGAAGTCCGCCGCCCTCTGGAAGTAGGCCGCTATCTCCTTTGGGGACTTGCCCTTGAAAAACTCCGGGCTGGCGGTAATCAGCGTGTCCACAAACCGAGTGCTGTCCTTGCGGGTGCGGCATCTGGCCTGCTCGATGCGGCTCTGAATGAAATGGTAGTAGCGGCCATCCGGCTTGACGATGTGGAAATTGTACTTGCTCCGGCTGGTGTCAATGTCCGGGTTGCTGGCGTACTGCTCCTTTTTCCGTTCATGGTGGGCTTCCAGCGGCCCCGCCGGGTGGCCCTTGTGCTTCTCAAATCGCAAAATTGCGTGTTGTGCCATTGAACTCCTTTCCCCATTCCATTCCTTTCCGGCGGGTTTTCCCGCCGAAAATATCTCTGATAGGATTGGAATGGAATGAATGTAAATAGATGGTTTTAATCTCTGTATTTCTATATACCGTCAGATTTCCGTACTTCAAGAGGATTGATTTTCGTACTCGCCAAGTACGGTTTTCAGCCCTCCGGCGTACCATAACCGGATTTCTTGAAGTCGGTGTTTGGAACCGCTTCATAGGATTTCGGGTAAATGCGGTTGGGTTTTCCACAGCCCTGTTTCTGGATTTCCACCAGCCCCGCATACTGCAACTCCCGCAGGGTGTTGACCGCTTTCTGCCGCCCGCAGCGGAGCAAAGCGACCACCTCGCAGATGGGGTAGTACAGGTAGACCCGCCCGTACTCGTCCGCCCAGCCGTTCTTCCGGGACAACTCCGCCCGGCGCAGGACAAAGGCATACAGCACCTTCGCTTCGTTGCTCAAGGGCTGGAATGTGGGTGCTTCAAAAAGGAAATTGGGGAGCCGGGTGAAACTGAACGCCTTTTCCGGCTGGTGAATATAAATCGTGTTTGTCATAGCGTGTTTTGTGGACGGTTAGAGGCCCGTTTTCCGGGGCGAATGATAAATGATACCAGCCGCCCCGGTTGAGGGCTTGCGGAGCCTTGCAAATCAAGGCTTTTCCCGCTCTTAACTGTCCACAGCAGACCTCCTTTTCCGTTCACTTTCTGTTTTCTGCCGCCTGTGAACTCTGGCGGCGCAGTCCGGGCAGTATTTGCCCCGGTTGGACTTCGGGACGAACACACCGCCGCACTCCGCACAGCGTTTCAAGTCCCTGTCCCGGTAAATCTCCGCTTCCAGCGTCCTGTCCAGCGGCAAGACCGCCCAGCGGAACCACTTGCAGCAGACGGAGAACGAAATCATCTGCGGACAGGCGCAGGTGTCGCCATCGTCCAGCGCAAGGCAGTTTCCGTCCTCGCAGTTGCAGCACTCCCGGCGTATCAGGCCGCTGGCTCGTCTCTTCTGGGGCGGGGTTATGCGGTAGGGGGAGCCGTCCGGCCTGTGTTCCAGCGGCGGCAGGTGTTGATAGGGTCTTTTGCTCATGCGTCCCTCCGTTTTCTTTGGCGTGTTCTGTTTCCAAGGTGCTTGTCCATCGATGAACTATCCCAAGTCTACACCTTTTTGACCGCCTGTGCCGTATATCCAAGAGGTAGGAAATCAGCCTGAAAAACTCCCTATTTCCACGCTCTCGGATTTGTGATATAATCAAAAAAAGATAAAAGACAAATTCAGGTTTCTGGTCTTCTTGCACAAAATAAAGGAGGAGCTATTATGCAAATTGTTTATATTCCAAGCGAATCAATGTCTGTTCAAGGTAAAAAAGATGAAATCTATAAAAGATATGGGAAAGACTGGAATATTAGAGAACAGGGAGGAGGTAACGGAAATTGGTTGTTGACCAGAAAAAGTGATGTGCTTGTAGATGGAAAAAGTTATCGTACTTTTGTACTTGAACACTACGGTAAATCCAAGCTGACAGCGAAGCTTGTTGATAAATTTCGTGAAGATGTAGCAAATGGTAAAATAAAACTGTAAATGCCTATGCCGTTATGCTATGAGCATAGTACATAGCATAACGGCTTCTCTTTCGTTGAGCTAGCAAGGAGGGTGAATATGTCTTTATCCATACAAGAGCGATTAAAAGACCTACGTGTGGAGCGTGGCTTGACGCTGGGGCAGCTTGCGGAGCAGACCGGGCTTTCCAAGTCTGCGCTGGGCAGTTACGAAACGGAAGACTTCAAGGACATCAGCCACTATGCCCTTATCCGGCTGGCGAAGTTTTACGGTGTGACCGCTGATTATCTGCTGGGGCTGTCTGAAATGAAAAATCACCCAAACGCCGATCTTGCAGACCTGCGTTTGAGTGATGAAATGATTGACCTGCTGAAAAGCGGGAGGATAGACAATACCCTGCTGTGTGAGCTGGCGGCGCACCCGGATTTCCCCCGGCTGATGGCTGACCTTGAAATCTATGTGAACGGAACGGCACTGAAACAGGCGCAGGGTGCAAACGCCATAGTGGACACGATGAGCGCAACTGTTATAAAAAAGCATAATCCTGGCATGAGTGATACGCAGTTAAGACAGCTTATCACCGCCCATATTGATGAGGACGAGTTTTGCCGCTATGTGATACAACGGGACATAAACGGGATTGCCCTTGCTCTGCGGGAAACACACAAGGACGATTTTTTCAGCGTCCCAGAGGATAACCCGCTAAAAGAAATGCTGGAAACTGCTGGTGAAATCGTCAGCCAGGACAGCGACACGGAACAAGCGTACTTGGCGTTTATCTGCAAACGGCTCAAGCTGAATTTTAGGAAGCTGTCAGTAGAAGAACGGAAGTGGCTGAAAAAGATTGCGGAAAAATCCGACTTGCTGAAGAATCCAAAACCGCAGAGAGGACGAAGATAAAAAATGCCTGAACGGCGGTTCTGGTTTTTCAGAACCACCATCCAGGCATTTTGTTTAGTAATAGAAAAAGGTGCAGTTGATTATTGCGTATTGTCAATCTCTCTCAAACCGGGTAGTAAAAATACGGCAAGCGCAACGATGATAATGCCAATTCCGCAAATGACAAACCATTTCTCAACTCCCAGCCGCTCCGCCAGAGGCCCGGAAATGACAAGGCCAAACGGCATGGCGAGGGAAGCGGCGCTTGTCAGTAGAGAAAAAACTCTCCCCAGATATTCTGGTTTGACCGTTTCTTGAAAAATCGCATTTTGCACACCGTAAAATGGAGCGGAAATTCCCATAACAGTACAGCACACAACAAAGACAAGAAATGCGTCTGGCGGCAAAAGCCCGGAGAGCATATTGCTAACGCCCATCAGGAGAACGGAAAGACCGATGGTGTACCGCCGTTTCTTAAAACCGCCCCAAATGCTCAGAATGACTCCGCCAAGCAGCATACCAACCGCAAAAGCAATTTCAGCGGCAGAGGCATGGGCCGGTGTTCCTTTGAAGTATGACATACAGATGAGAGGAAAAAGCGTACTGATTGGCATATAAAAGAACATATAAATTACACCAATCCAGAGCAGAGCAAAGAGGCCCCTGTTTTGCTTTAATACCACATACCCCTCTTTCATATCCTGTAAAAACTGTTGTCTTTTCGTTTCTGGACATAGTTCAGGCGTTGGTATGGACGAAATCGCAACAGTCACACAGGCAAGGATTGCACCCACAATATCTAACAATATAATTGCATTAAGAGGCCAAACAGCATATAAAAACGCTGCGGCAGCTGGACTGATAATCGCACTTACTGCTTGCATGGTCTGCGTGTAACCAGCGCATTTTGTAAGTTCCTCTTTTGGCACAATCATAGGTGTTGCTGCGCTGAATGCTGGAGAATGAAAAGCAGTTCCCGCACTTCGGATTAACAGGACAACCATAATAGACCATACGGGCAATTCCATGTAAAACGCCACCAGCGCCAGAATACCGCCAGCGGCGGCAATTATCAAATCCGCACCAATCATTACGCTTTTACGGCTGTGCCGGTCAACAAAAGCACCTGCAAACGGGCCTAAACAGGCTTGCGGCAAAAATCCAATCAGTGTTGCCGCCGTCAATATGATTGCAGAATTAGTTTTCGCAACCAAATAAAAGATAATGGCCATTTGCAAAATACCGCTGCTAATAAAGGATATTGCTTGTCCGGCAAGAAGTGTAAAATAAGTTTTTCTCCATGAATTGTTGTTTTGGGTCATAATGCGAACCTCCTTTTTTATTGCATTGTTCCTTTGTTTCTGCAATAAAAAGCAGGCGTTGTCCCACAGAGAGGGCAGACGCCTGCATAACAACAAAGCACGAAAAAACACCACGATACAGTTCAAAGACTGCTCGTGTCAAACCTACGTGTTCCTTTGCATACGCACGCAAAAAAAGCCCACCATCATGTGGAAAGGTACTTCTACTTTTTATTGCTTATTAGCGTACACAAATTAACACACGTAAGCCTCCTTCCAATCTCAAACTGTCGCACAGTATAACACACATCCGATAGACTTGTCAACCATTTTTAACCTTGTTTTCCATCTTGTTTTTCCATCTCTTACGGGCAGTAGCAAAGCCAGGCGAGCCAGTCAACGGTCAAGATGAACGGCGCTTTCAGCGCCGCCGTTGACAGTCTCGCCCGTCTTTGCTAATGGGTAATCAAGGCGGGAAAGCCATTTTAGGGCTTTCCCGCCCATTTCAATTTTGGGAGAAGAAAGGCCCCAAAATGAACGAGTGCGGCCAAACACTTTTAGGGATTGGCCACCTTGTCCACCCATCCAGCGGGGCGGCGGGGAACGGTCAAGGCCGGGCGTCAGCCCATTCATTTCAGCCTTGACGGTTTCCTGCCGTCCTGCTACTTTTCCCGGAGTGTGGCCACACATCTGGTCACGGTGTCCAGAGCTTTGGGACTTTTTGTCCCATAGGCCGGGGGCGGAGGACGAGGGACGGGGGCTTTCATAATACGCCCTGTCTGCTGCTGAAATCAGCCCTTTGTTTCCGGCTTACCAGCCCCAAACAAAGCCCTGCTTTCCTGCCGCGTCAAATGCCCTTGCCCTCCCCGGCGGCAACGGTATTTTCAGGGCAACGCCGACAGAGCGTATAACACACTACACTTTGCTCCGCAAAGTCGTGTGCCAAATGGGGCGCTGCCCCCTTTGGAAACCCCCGCAACAAACAGGTGCTATGCACCCAGCCGGGAGCATAGCGCCGTTTGTTGTCAGCAGCCCGTTTCACGGTCTGCGTGTAGTTCCTTGTAAACTGACCTAAATGTCTGAATTAATAATCTCGTTTTTGAAATGCAGTGTAATTCCTAAAACGCCTTAAATATTACAAGAAAGTTACAAAAAAATAAAAAAAGTACTTGAAAGTGACCTAAGGTCACCTTTTATAATACAATTAACACGAAAAACAGAGACTAGAAAACCTTAGAACTTGATAACCTAATATACAAAACGAGGAGGTTCCTGAAATGAAAGGAATTATTTTAGCAGGTGGTTCAGGCACACGTCTGTATCCATTAACAATGGTAACATCAAAGCAGTTACTGCCAATCTATGACAAGCCGATGATCTATTATCCAATGTCAGTGCTGATGAACGCAGGCATTCGTGATATCCTGATCATCTCAACACCACAGGATACACCAAGATTCCAAGAACTGTTAGGAGACGGACATCAGTTTGGTGTGAATCTGTCTTATGCAGTACAGCCAAGCCCGGACGGACTTGCTCAGGCATTTATCATCGGAGAAGAATTCATCGGTGATGATACAGTAGCAATGGTTCTCGGAGATAACATTTTTGCAGGTCATGGACTGAATAAACGTCTGAAAGCTGCTGTTGAGAATGCAGAGACCGGAAAGGGAGCTACTGTATTTGGATATTATGTAGATGATCCGGAACGTTTCGGTATCGTAGAATTTGATCACGAAGGAAAAGCTATTTCCATCGAAGAAAAACCGGCACAGCCAAAGAGTAACTACTGTGTAACAGGACTGTATTTCTATGACAACAACGTTGTAAAATATGCAAAAGAGTTAAAACCAAGTGCACGTGGAGAACTGGAGATTACAGATCTGAACCGTGTATATCTGGAACAGGGAAATCTGAATGTAGAACTTCTCGGACAGGGATTTACATGGCTGGATACAGGTACACACGAAAGTCTCGTTGATGCAACGAACTTCGTTAAGACTGTTGAGACACATCAGCATCGTAAGATCGCATGCCTGGAAGAGATCGCATACCTGAACGGATGGATCAGCAAGGACGAGGTAATGGAAGTATATGAAGTTCTGAAGAAGAACCAGTATGGACAGTACTTAAAAGACGTCCTGGATGGAAAATATAAAGAAAATCTGTACTAAAATCTATACTAAGAAATGATACAAAAAAGGAGAAAGCAAAAAATGACAATTATTGTAACCGGAGGAGCCGGATTTATCGGAAGTAACTTTGTATTTCACATGTTAAACAAATACCCGGACTATCGCATCGTTTGTCTGGACTGCCTGACATATGCAGGTAACTTATCTACACTGGAGCCTGTAATGGACAATCCGAATTTCCGTTTTGTAAAAGAAAGCATTACAGATCGTGAAGCAGTTTACAAATTATTTGAAGAAGAGAAACCAGATATGGTTGTAAACTTTGCAGCAGAAAGTCATGTAGACCGTTCTATCGAAAATCCGGAAGTATTCCTGGATACAAACATTAAAGGTACTGCAGTTCTGATGGATGCCTGCAGAAAATATGGTATCAAACGTTACCATCAGGTATCTACAGATGAAGTATATGGAGATCTGCCGCTTGACAGACCAGACCTGTTCTTCACAGAGGAGACACCAATCCACACAAGCAGCCCATACAGCTCATCTAAGGCAGCAGCAGACCTGTTAGTTCTTGCTTATCACAGAACATACGGACTGCCTGTAACGATCAGCAGATGCTCTAATAACTATGGACCATATCACTTCCCAGAGAAGCTGATCCCTCTGATGATCGCCAATGCACTGAATGACAAGCCGCTTCCGGTATATGGAGAAGGATTGAATGTACGTGACTGGTTATATGTAGAAGATCACTGCAAAGCAATCGACCTGATCATCCATAATGGAAGAGTCGGAGAAGTGTACAACGTAGGTGGACACAATGAAAAGACAAACATCGAGATCGTTAAGATCATCTGCAAAGAACTTGGAAAACCGGAAAGTCTGATTACACATGTTGCAGACCGTAAGGGACATGACATGCGTTATGCAATTGATCCGACTAAGATCCACAATGAACTTGGATGGCTTCCAGAGACTAAATTCGAAGATGGTATTAAGAAGACAATCAAATGGTATCTTGAGAACAAGGAATGGTGGGAGACAATCATTTCCGGAGAATACCAGAACTATTATGAGAAAATGTATGCTCACCGAGAGGAGATTTAAGAATGAAAGTATTAGTGACGGGTGTTGGCGGACAGCTTGGTCATGATGTGATGAACGAACTGGCATCCCGCGGATATGAGGGAATCGGTTCGGACATCAAAGAAACATACAGCGGAATTCAGGATGGTACAGCGGTGACAACAATGCCGTATGTACCGATGGATATCACAGATGCAGCTTCGGTAGAAAAAGTCCTGACAGAGGCTGCGCCGGATGTAGTGGTACATTGTGCGGCATGGACAGCCGTTGATCTTGCGGAAGATGAAGATAAGAAAGACATCGTAAAAGCTGTCAATGCAACAGGAACAAAGAATATTGCAGATGTGTGTAAAAAGTTAGACTGTAAGATGGTATACATCAGTACAGACTATGTATTTGACGGACAGGGAGAGAAAGCCTGGGAACCTGACTGTAAGGATTACAAACCACTGAATATATATGGAGAGACAAAACTTGCCGGAGAGCTTGCGGTATCGGAGACGCTGGATAAGTACTTCATCGTACGTATCGCGTGGGTATTCGGAAAGAACGGTAAGAACTTTATCAAGACAATGCTCAATGTAGCAAAGACACACGATACATTGAAAGTTGTAAATGACCAGATCGGAACACCAACCTATACATTTGACCTTGCAAGACTTCTCGTTGACATGATCGAGACTGATAAATATGGTTACTATCATGCAACAAATGAAGGCGGATATATCAGCTGGTATGATTTTACAAAGGAAATCTTCCGCCAGGCAGCAGAGCTTGGTCATGACGAATACGGCGAAGACAAGGTGACAGTTCTGCCGGTAACAACAGAAGAGTACGGTGTATCCAAAGCAGCAAGACCTTTCAACAGCAGACTGGACAAGAGTAAACTTGTGGAAAATGGATTTACTCCACTTCCGACATGGCAGGATGCGCTTGGAAGATACCTGAAAGAAATCGAATTCTAAATTTTATATAGATGAAGAATAATCTCAGCCACATGATGTGGCTGGGATTGACTCACGTATAAATCATTTAAATCAATAAGGAGACGTAATAATGGGACAGATTAAAGTAGAAAAAAACGCAGGCGGTATCCAGGGACTCTGTGTAATTGAACCAACAGTACATGGTGACGCAAGAGGATACTTTATGGAGACATATAACCAGAAAGACATGGAGGAAGCCGGACTTACAATGCAGTTTGTTCAGGACAATCAGTCATGCTCAACAAAAGGAGTTTTAAGAGGATTACATTTCCAGAAAGAATTTCCACAGGGCAAACTGGTACGAGTCGTAAAAGGTTCTGTATTTGATGTTGCTGTAGACTTAAGAAGTGACAGCGAGACATACGGAAAATGGTTCGGTGTGGAGCTGACAGAAGAAAATAAGAAACAGTTCTATATTCCGGAAGGATTCGCACATGGATTCCTGGTATTGAGTGATATTGCTGAGTTCTGCTACAAATGTACAGACTTCTATCACCCGGGAGATGAAGGCGGTCTTGCATGGAACGATCCTGAGATCGGTATCGAGTGGCCGACACTGACAGGAGAGTACAAAGGAACAGCTTCCGGTGAAGGATATGCACTGGAAGATGGAACTGCGCTGAACTTAAGCGAAAAAGATCAGCTCTGGGTTGGATTAAAAGATACATTCCATTTTTAAATCGCCATGCGTTCGAAAGAAGCTGCCAGTGGCAGGTTCTGTAGATTTAAGATAATAAAAGCTTCGGATCATACGAATCCGGAGCTTTTTTGTTATCTTAAACTGTTATTCATATAATATTAAGAATATAAATATTGCTCAATTATTAACTATATGTTACAATA
>NZ_JAMOYX010000061.1:0-14046 GCF_023669465.1 Dorea sp. MB18-49 | reverse complement strand
AAAAATAGGAAAAGTAATAGACAGATGCTGCGGTTTCTAAATAGAATTTTCGTATAATGAAAATAATAGTAAAAATTATTGTCGAATGAAGAAACTAGATAAATTTGTGAATAGATTATCAATGTGCAATAATTATTAATGAAAAGAGTACTCATAAAACGTTATAAAGCTGAATGGAGGCGAGGAGATTATGTCTAAGGAAGCAAAAGTAGGATACAAGAAGAATATAGGAACCATTCTTTTGTTATCTTTTGCCGGCTCAATTATTTATGGATTGCCATATTTTCGATCATATTACTATGATACGTATCAGGCAATGTATCACTTGACTAATACGCAGATGGGACTTTTAGGAAGTGCTTACGGCGTGTTGGGTGTATTTTCTTATATTATCGGTGGAGTATTGGCCGATAAAATCAAAGCGAAAAAACTGCTTATTTTTTCGATGATTGCAACTGGTTTGGGTGGATTGCTTCATTTGTTTGTTAATAATTTCTATGCATTGGTAGTGATCTATGGATTATGGGGTGTTACATCTCTTTTGACTTTCTGGCCTGCGCTTATGAAGATTGTCAGAATCCAGGCAACTGAGGAGGAACAAAGCCGTGCTTATGGAACCTTTGAAGGTGGGCGAGGTGTATTCAATGCGGCACATCTTGCAGTGGCAACAGCGATTTTTGGAATTTTTCAGAGAAAGGCAATGCCGACTCTCGGAATTAAAGGAATTATCTGGTTCTATTCGTTGGCACCGTTGATTGTAGGTATTATCTTTATTTTCCTGTTGAAGGAGCCTGAGACCGTTAAAGAAGACGGAACTTCAAGCACTGTTTCATTTAAAGATATTATCAGAGTGTTAAAGATGCCGGTTATGTGGTTGATTATTATCATGATGTACACAAGTTATACTTTTAATATGTCATCATATTATTTTACTCCTTATGCAAGTAATATCATCGGAGTTACAGCCGTGATCGCAGCAATCTTAACGGTTATGTCTCAGTACATCCGTCCGTTTGCGGCAACACTTGGTGGATTTTCCGGAGATAAATTCGGAAGAAGCCATACAATGATTGTTGGTTATATTTTGATGATCGCCGGTGTGGTTATCATGGACGTTACAGGCAAAATGGCTTCGGATAGCAGAATGATATTGGTTGTGGCGGCTTGTGTGCTGGTATATGCAGGTATGTTTATAAACTTTGGTCTGTACTTCTCGTTTATTTCAGAAGGTGGTATTCCGGTGGAATTAGGAGGAGTTGCAATTGGTATGGCGTCCACATTTGGATATTTGCCGGAAGTTTTGAGTTATACAATCGCAGGTAAATTGTTAGATACTTATCCGGGATATCAGGGATATCACCTGAATTTCCTGTATATGATCGCGATGGGCGTGATTGGATTAATCGTTGCGATTATCTGGACAAAAAAGTATGGAAAGAAAAAAGCAGATGCTACAGAAGCATAATAAAAAAGAAGGAGGGTTAAATTATGGCTAAAGTAGAATCAACAGTAAAAAGAGTAATGGCGCGAGATGAATTTCCTTACGAGTGGGATGTGATCGAGAACGAATGGATTACAATGTCTGATGGCTGCCGCCTTTCGGCGCGTGTTTGGCATCCTAAGACAGATAAACCGGTTCCTACAATATTTGAGACACAGCCGTATCGTAAGAGAGATGGAATGCGTGGAAGAGATGAACCGATGTATGGTTTCTTTGCAGGTATGGGATATAACGTAGTTCGCGTAGATATGCGTGGAGCAGGAGAGTCTGACCAGTGTTTCTATGATGAATACCTGAAACAGGAACAGGATGATGCGGTAGAATGCATCGAATGGATTGCCGAGCAGCCATGGTGTGACGGAAATGTCGGAATGATGGGAAAATCATGGAGTGGGTTTAACTCATTGCAGGTTGCGGCAAGACAGCCAAAAGGATTAAGAGCGATCATCTGTGTAGGATTTGTTGATGACAGATATACACAGGATATTCATTATAAAGGTGGATGCCTGTTGAATGATAACTTCTGGTGGGGCAATATTATGCTGGCATACATGTGCCGCGCGATTGATTCGGAGATCAAACCGGATACATGGAAAGAAGAGTCTGTTAAACGTTTGGAGGAAATGCCACTTTGGCCGGCTAACTGGATGGAACATCAGACAAGAGATGATTACTGGAAACACGGCTCTGTAAGTGTGAATTATGACGATATTAAAGTTCCTGTATTTGCACTGGATGGATGGGCTGATTCTTATACAAACAGTGTATTAACTTTGATGGAAGGATTAAGTGTTCCGAGAAAAGCACTGATCGGACCTTGGGCACATGTATTTGCTCATGACGGAATGCCTCAGCCGGCAATTGATTTCCTTGGTGAAGCTACAAAATGGTGGGATAAATGGCTGAAAGGTGTTGATAACGACACATTAGACTGCCCGATGGTACAGGTGTGGTTGGAAGACAGCATGGAACCAGAAACTGTACATCCGCTTAGTGATGGACGCTGGGTTGCATTGGACGGATGGCCGTCAAAAGATGTTGCTATGAAAACACTTTCTATGACATACGGACATCTTCAGGATGAAGCAAATACAAAGAAAGAAATCGTAGATCTTTGCACACTTCCAAATCACGGACTCCTGGCAAATGAGTGGATGGGAGCAGGTGTTCTCGGGGAGTCTCCGGCAGACATGAGAGTAGATGATGGAATGGCAATGGTATTTGATTCGGATATATTAGAGGAAGAAGTAGAGATTCTTGGATATCCGGAATTTGAGGTAGAGTTTACCTGCGATAAGCCAAATGCATTTATGTATGCTCAGCTGAGTGATATCCATCCGGATGGAGCTTCAACAAGAGTTTCTTATGGACTTATGAATCTGACGCATTTAGAGGGGCATGATAAGGTGGTATACCTTGAAGAAGGTAAGACATATAAAGCAAAAGTACAGTTGGATGTGTGTGGACATAACTTCCCGAAAGGACACAGAATCAGACTTTCTATTGCAAACTCATTCTGGCCAATGATCTGGCCATCACCGGAGCTTGCAACATTAAAACTGGATCTGTCTACTGCTAAATTTGCATTACCGATGTTCTCAGGAAAAGATGCGGAAGGTCCGAATATGGAAGCCAGATGTGCGCCGCTTACTCCGATGACAACATTATCACCTGGTCGTGTAGACCGTACAATTGAGTATGATCTGCTCACGGATTCATGGACATCTATTACAAACGGTGTTGGTGGAGTGTTTGGAGAGGGTATCTATCGCTTTGATGATATTGGAACGGTAGTAGAACATAACCTCAAGAGAGAACTGACGATGAGCAACAAAGATCCGTTGTCAGCCAAATATACTATTACGCAGAAGATGAAGAACGGCCGTGATGGATGGCTGACAGATTGTGATATCGTTGTTACTCAGACTGCTGATAAAGATAACTTCTATATTACCGGACACATGGATGCATCAATTAATGATGAACATGTATTCCACAGAGATTATGACTACAAAGTAAAGAGAAATGGAATTTAAAAAGGGGCGAGGCGATTGAAAGAAAAAAGTATTACATTCTGGGAACTTGTGCTTATGAATGTATCTGCCCTTTATGGAATCCGCTGGATTGCAAAATCAACCTCAGACAGTTTTGGCCTGGGGTTGGGAGCAATCCCGATGTGGATCATATTTATGCTGATATTCTTTGTGCCGCAGGCGCTGATGTGTGCGGAACTGGCAACAGCATATCCTACAGATGGAGGTCTGAATGACTGGGTTAAAATTGCATTCGGAACAAAATATGGATTTTTAGTATCCTGGATGCATTGGACGGCACTTATTTTCTGGTATGCATCTTTTCTGACATTTTTCTCAATCAATTTTACTTACATGATTGGGAAACCAGAACTTGCAGATAACAAAATACTAGTATTGATTATGTCGTTGGTTGTTTTCTGGGCGTTGTCGTTTGCGAGTATGCGTGGTATGAAATTTGGAAAATACTTTACCAGTGTAGGTGCGCTGGGTTCGGTGGTACCGACGGTGTGTCTGATTGGTATGGCAATTCTGGCAGTGGTAGTGTTCAAAAAGGCACCAAGTGCATCTGAGTATACGATAGCAACATTGACCCCTAAGCTAAATATGAATTCGCTGGTTGCAATTTCGGGAATTACATTTGCGTATACAGGAGCTGAATTTACAGCAAACTTCGCTTCTGAAATGAAAAATCCTCAGAAAGATTATCCAAGAGCAATCATGATTGCTGCCGGAACAATCTGCGTATTATATGTGATTGGTTCGGTATGTATGACAATGCTGATGCCGACGTCAGAAATCTTTGCGTATACAGGGACTTTGGATGCATTAGTAATTGCCTGCAATCTCCTGGAAGTTCCTCAATTTTTTGTTCAGATCGTAGCATTTGGAATTACTTTGTCGATATTTGGAGCGGTAGTGCTGTATATTGCGCAACCGACAAAGATGTTGTTTGGATATTCTGAACCGGGAATCTTTCCGGAGAAGATTACGAAGAAAAATGAGCATGACATTCCGGAGAAGGCGATTTTATTTCAGGCGATACTTGTTTCTCTGCTGCTTGCAGGCGTGGCAGTTTTCCCGGCAGTTGAAACGATTTACAATGTATTAATTACTATGACCGCGTTGACATCGTTGTTTCCGTATGTTCTTTTGTTTGCGGCATATATTAAAATTAAACGGAAAAAGGTTGATAAACCTGGGTTGTATCAGATGACAAAAAATAAAAAGTGGGGATGCTTTCTTGGGTATATGGAATTGGTAATCTGCGTGATTGCGATTGTGTGCTCGGCACTTCCGGTTATGACAACTTTTAAAGAAAATGTAGTCTATGAAGTTGAAATGATAGGCGGAGGTTTATTAGTTATCGTGTCTGGATTGTGGTTGTGGAAACGTTCGGGCTTGAAAAATAAGACATTTGAAATAGAATGATTTTAATTAAAGAGAAGGCTAAAAAGGATCTTTTGAAAACGTTGGGTTTCAAAAGGTCTTTTTTATGCAAAATTGGCATGCACAAAAACATGAAAACTGGCTGTTTAAAAAATACCAGATGAGCGTATGATAAGACTCAAAGAAAATTCACAGAAAACAGATAGGAAAGGTACAGGAATTATGAAAGAGAACAGATATGAATTAAATAAGCAGCTGGCACAGATGTTAAAAGGCGGAGTTATCATGGATGTAACAACTCCGGAGCAGGCAAAGATCGCAGAAGAAGCAGGTGCATGTGCAGTCATGGCACTGGAAAGAATCCCGGCAGATATCCGTGCGGCAGGCGGCGTATCCCGCATGAGCGATCCGAAGATGATCCGCGGCATTCAGGAAGCGGTATCCATTCCGGTTATGGCAAAATGCAGAATCGGACATTTTGTAGAAGCGCAGATCCTGGAAGCAATCGAGATTGATTATATCGATGAAAGCGAAGTACTTTCACCGGCCGATGACATTTACCACATTAATAAAAAAGAGTTCAAAGTACCATTTGTATGTGGTGCAAGAGATCTCGGCGAGGCACTCCGCCGTATCGCAGAGGGTGCATCCATGATCCGTACAAAAGGCGAGCCGGGAACCGGAGATGTTGTTCAGGCAGTACGTCATATGAGAGCCATGAATGCGGAGATCCGCCGTATCCAGAACTTAAGAGCAGATGAATTATTCGAAGCAGCAAAACAGTTACAGGTTCCGGTTGATCTTGTGGAATATGTTCATGAAAATGGAAAGCTTCCGGTCGTAAATTTTGCTGCAGGCGGAGTTGCGACACCTGCAGATGCGGCACTGATGATGCAGCTTGGAGCAGAAGGTGTATTTGTAGGTTCCGGAATCTTTAAGTCAGGTAATCCAGCAAAACGTGCGGCTTCTATTGTGAAAGCAGTTACGAACTACACAGATGCAAAACTGATCGCTGAACTTTCGACAGATCTTGGCGAAGCAATGGTAGGAATCAACGAACAGGAAATTGAATTATTAATGGCAGAAAGAGGAAAGTAAGATGACGATTGCAATCTTGGCAATGCAGGGAGCATTCTTAGAGCATGGACAGATGCTGGACCGCCTGGGCGTGGAACATTTTGAAATCCGGAAAAAAGAAGATCTGAACCGTCACTTTGATGGTCTGATCCTTCCGGGTGGAGAAAGTACCGTTATGAGAAAGCTTCTGATCGAACTGGACATTTACGATACATTGAAACAGAAGATTGAAGACGGGCTTCCGGTATTCGGAACCTGCGCCGGACTGATCCTTTTGGCAGAGCGGGTGGAAGACGGAGTTCCATGTTTTGGTACGATGAATATTCTGGCAAAGCGGAATGCGTATGGAAGACAGCTTGGAAGCTTTTATACAGAAGATGAGATGAAAGAAATTGGAAAGATTCCAATGACATTCATCCGTGCACCGTATATTGACGATGTCTACGGAGAGGCAGAGATACTTGCCGTAGTAGATGGAAAAGTTGTGGCCGCAAGACAGGGCAGCCAGCTTGCAACTGCGTTTCATCCGGAACTGAATGATGATACAAGTGTGCATGCATATTTTGTAGAAATGATAAAAGGAAGCAAGGCACAGGCTGTATAGAAACGTCATTTATAATATGAAGACGGAACGACATTTTATGTAATAGGATAGTACTGTGTTTTTGAAAAGGAGATGTAAAAAACTCGATTGAGTTTTTTTACATCCCCTTTTTTGCGCTTGTTGTCTTCATTTTTAAGAGAAAATAATTTACCACGTTAAAATTGTACAAAAATAAAAACAAATAAAATCCACAAAACATAGTTGACAAATAGGAAATATATGAATATAATACAAAACATATCAAACAGATAGGAAAACTAAAATACAAAAAAGGAGAACAAAGCGATGGTAAGAAGATATGTAGAAACAAGCAAAAAGAACATGATGTGTTGTTGCTGTATGATGTCGATGATGGATACAGCTTGTTAATCATGCATATCATGTTACCTGAGATAAGATAGAGATAAGAAGAAGCGGGTACACGATATCAGGATGTATCCGCTTTTATTATATCCAGATAGGCGGACACGATGAAAGGAGTTCGAAAATGGCAGTAAAACTGATTGATGAATTACAAAAAGAAATAAAAGCGGCCGGCGAAGCAGTTAAGCAGGAAGCGTATGAAAAAGCATATGATCATGTATTTCAGATCCTCGATAATCTGGAAAAGTTGTTGAATGACAACAGATACCTGGAAGGAAATGAGATTACAGAGGAAGACAAGCGATTATACGACATCTTGATCCGGTTCGATGCAGTCTATTATTTCAAACAGAGACTGAACAGAAAGGCATTGAGGGATTATGACAACCTTTGGAATTACGCAAAAGAATTATACAGCATTCCGGAGTATAAAGAATTTGCAGATTTCGAAAAGATCAAACAAGAAGAACTTCTCGGAACCAAAGAAGAAAACCCATACCAGATCGTAGGACTTGGACCGGATGAAAGTTACTGGAATGAACCGAACAACAGAGCAGAGAAATTTGCTTAGAATATACAGTATCGATAAGAAGGAGAACGGCATTTGTCTACAGATCTGTTCGAATAAAACAGAAGAAAAGATAGAAGAAAGTCAGAAAAAAGGAGACAGTGACATGGCAGAATTTGATTATGAAGTAGTAAATGGAAGAAAGATTAGAGTTCGTCCGGTAGAGACAGTTTCAGAAGTAGATGAGAACGGATATTTTGTCCGCCAGCCAAACCATTTTACTGAAGGATTCGGAGAAGGAAAGAATCCGGTAGAAGCAGGCAGATACAGACTGGTGTGGGCAAAGCTTTGCCACTGGTCTAACAGAGCTTCTATTGTAAGAGAACTTCTTGGATTAGATGAAGCGATCAGCGTGAATATGGTAGATCATGCAGATCATGAAAAGAACCTTGGATGGGAATTCGTATATGACAAAGATAACGTAGATCCGGTTCTGGATATTCAGTTCTTAAGTGAAGCATATTACAAAGCAGACGATGATTATACAGGAAGAACTACCGTACCTGCACTGATCGATGTAAAGACAGGAAAAGTAGTAAATAACGATTATCATAAGCTGACTAATTATTTTGAAGTAGATTTCAAACCATTCCATAAAAAGAATGCGCCGGATCTGTATCCGGAAGAGTTAAGAAATGAGATCGACGAGATGAACTACTGGCTGTTCGATAACATCAACAACGGAGTATACAAGACAACCTTCTGCAGATCGAAAGAAGCTTACTGGGATGCATACAATTCTTTCTACGCGGCAATGGATCTGCTGGAAGAAAGACTGGAGAACCGAAGATTCTTATTCGGAGATTATGTAACAGACAGTGATGTGAGACTTTATGTAACACTTGCAAGACTGGATATCCGTTATACACATCAGCTCGGACACACCAAACATCCACTGTTCACTTACAAGAACCTGTGGGCATATGCAAGAGACCTATATCAGATTCCGGCATTCAAGAACAATACATATTTTAAAGATTTTGCAAACCCGGATAACAAGAAACAGGGAAGAACATTCGAGTCATTCAATGCAAGATTCTTAGATGAGATTGACTTTGATGCATACTGGGGAGCACCTCATAACAGAGCAAGACTCAGCAGCGATCCGGGTAATAAATTCAGAACAGAAAAACAGGATTAAGAAAATATACAGCAGCGATATAGAAGAACAATACAGAAAGGCAGGAATCGTAAGATGGCAGAACATGAATATTATGAAGTAAACGGAAGACAGATCAGAGTCAGACCTACAGAGTCTGGTCAGGAAATAGATGAATATGGAAACTTTCACAGACAGCCGAATCATTTCACAAAAGGATTCGGAGAAGGAGAAAACCCGGTAGAAGCAGACAGATATATCTTATTCTGGGGAAAAGGATGCAACTGGTCCAACAGAGCATCGATCGCAAGAGAGTTACTCGGACTTGATAAGGCAATCAAAGTTGAAATCGTAGACTGGGGCGATTATGAAAAACCACTTGGATGGGAATTCGTAAACTCACCGAATCATATTAACAAGGAGACGGGAGCACAGTTCTTAAGTGAATTATATTACAACGCAGATGATGATTATGAAGGAAGAACTACCGTACCGGCATTGGTAGATTACAAAGAGAAAAAAGTAGTAAATAACGATTACCACCATCTGACGAATCATTTCGAGACAGCATTTAAGCCGTTACATAAAAAAGGAGCGCCGGATCTATATCCGGAAGAATTGAGAGAAGAGATCGATAAGCTGAATGTATGGTTGTTTGAAAATGTCAATAATGCTGTATACCGTGCACAGTTCGCAGAAAGTTTACAGGCATTCAAAGATGGTTATGAGACATTCTTCGCAGGACTTGAGGCAATGGACAAACGGCTGGAGAATCAGAGATTCTTATTCGGAGATTACATTACAGACAGTGACATCCGCCTGTATACAACACTTGCAAGATTTGACTACAGCTATTCTAGAAATATCGGACCTTGCGTACACAGACTGGTAGATTACAAGAACCTGTGGCCATATGCAAGAGATTTGTATCAGATCCCGGCATTCAGACACAATACATATTTCAAAGATTTCGCAGCATCTGAGGATCTTACGCATGCACCGGAAGATTACTGGGAGAATGTATATTACGACATTGTTGTACAGGAGACGGACTGGGATACAATCTGGAGCCAGCCAACCGGAAGAGAAGCACTAAGTAAGGATCCGGCTCATAAGTGGAAAGCAGAAAAATAGGCAGAAAACAGATACAAAAAACAGGAGGAAGAACCGATGGAAGCAATCCGTGTAACAGATAAAGAATGGGAGATCGCAGGAGTCCATTATGTGAGGACTGAGGCCATGTGCAATGGATTTGGTGTGTCACTGGAGATGGAATTCGGTGAAGATAAGGCAGGCGATGAATACATACTGGTGCTGGATGGAATCCATCCGGTATCGACCTGCAGACTGCATCAGCTGGATGAAAATACCGGAAAGATTGAAAGAGTCGCAACACTTAAGGAATACCGCGGACAGCATTATGGAGCAGCGGCAATCACTGCGGCAGAAGAGTGGTTTGCAGAACGCGGTGTGAAAAAGATCTTTATCAACTCCAGAACCGAAGCAGTTGGATTCTATGAAAAACTTGGTTATGTGGCAGATCCAAAGCAGATTACAGGAACCGGAGCATTCCAGTGTATCATGACGGAAAAACAGCTGTAACCTGCAGGGGACAGAAAAATAGAGATGAAAAGCAGAGAAACGAATAAAGTATAAAGAGGGAGAATGTATTATGAAAAGAAATAAACTGGTAAGTATAGCAGCAATCACTGTAGCACTTGGAGTACTGGCAACCGGATGTGCCGGAGGATCCGGATCTTCCAAAAGTGACAGCAAAAGTTCCGGCGGAACGAAGACGGTAACAGTAAAAGCAGGAACCGGAGCGAATGTAAAGCCTTATACCTATGTAGGAGATGACAATGAGACAACAGGATATGATGTCGAAGTATTAAAAGAAGTCTTTGACCGTTTAGACGGATATGATCTTCAGATTGAAGTAACAGATATCCCTTCTGTATTCTCCGGAGTTACAAGCGGAACCTATCAGATCGGAGTCAATAACTTCTCATACAATGAAGAAAGAGCGAAATCTTATCTGTACTCTTATCCATATGACAAAATCGGATATGTATTCATTACCAAAAAAGGTGCACCGGAAGTAAAAACATTTGCAGATGCAGCAGGAAAATCCTTTGAAGGACAGTCCGGTGTCAGTGTTACAACAGCAATCGAGAACTGGAATGAAAAGAATCCGGATAAGAAAATCGACATTACTTATACCGATGCAGATACAGCAATCACATTACAGCATATCGAAGATGGAACAACAGATCTTGCAATCATTGATGTGGCAATGTACAACGCATATCAGAAAGAATACAACTATGATGTAGTTGCTAATCAGATCTCTGATGAAGATGCAAAAGCAATCGCAGATAACAGCTATGCTTATTACATTTTCCCGAAAGATCAGGAAGAACTCAGAGACAAAGTAGATGAGCAGTTAAAAGAACTGAAAAAAGATGGAACACTTACAGAATTAAGCCAGAAATATTTCGGACAGGATACAGCTCCGGAAGATGATCAGTTTGAAAAAACACCAAACTAACATCAGTCTGGAATCCAGAAAGGAAGAATCAGCATGAGTAATTTATTTGATATTAAGATGGTATTTACACAGATACCGGATCTGTTAACCTATCTGCCGGTGACACTGGAACTGGCAGTGGTAGCCATGATCGTCAGCCTGATCTTAGGTCTGATCCTGGCACTGATCAAGATGAAGAAGATCCCGGTGTTAAAACAGATTGCCAATCTGTATATTTCAGTAATCCGTGGAACTCCGGTACTGGTACAGTTGTATGTAACATACTTTGGAATCCCGATGATCTTAAAAGCCATCAATTTGAAATATGGAACGAATTATAATGCCAACGGCGTGGCACCGATCATCTATGCATTTATCGCACTGGCAGTTAATGAATCGGCATACAACGCAGAAGTGATCAGAGCTTCACTGGAATCTGTACCGAAGGGACAGATCGAGGCAGCCAATGCACTTGGCATGACATATTTTCAGGCATTACGAAGAGTGATTCTTCCGGAAGCAATCGTAGTTGCATTACCTTCACTTGGTAACTCCTTTATCGGACTGATCAAGGGAACATCGCTTGCATTCGTCTGTGCGGTTGTAGAGATGACGGCAGCAGGAAAGATCATCGCAGGACGTACATACCGTTACTTTGAAGTCTATGTATCTCTGGCGGTCATTTACTGGATCATTACGATCATCGTAGAGCAGGGAATCAAACTGATTGAGAAGAAGATCCGCATACCGGAGAATGCACCGGCAATACAGACAGATGAGGGGGCATTGAACCAATGATTGAAGTGAAAAATATTTCCAAAAAATTCAATAATAACGTGGTCTTAAACGGCATCGACCTGAACATCAACAAAGGTGATGTTGTAGCGATCATCGGACCATCCGGAACCGGAAAGTCAACATTCTTACGCTGCCTGAACAGGTTAGAGAAGCCGGAAAGCGGAAGCATCAGCATCGGAGACCTGAGCGTAGATCTGGCACGCAGTGATAAAAAGTCACTGGTAGAGCTTAGAAAAAAGACCAGCATGGTATTCCAGGGATTCAATCTCTTTTCCAAAAAGACAGCATTGGAAAATGTAATGGAAGGCCTGATCATCGTAAAGAAAATGGACAAGAAAAAAGCAGAAGAGATCGCAAGAGAACAGCTTAAGAACGTAGGACTTCTGGAATGGGCGAATCATTATCCGGCACATTTATCCGGAGGACAACAGCAGAGAGTTGCGATCGCAAGAGCACTCGCAATGGAGCCGGAACTGTTACTTCTCGATGAGCCGACATCTGCACTGGATCCGGAGCTTGTAGGAGAAGTACTGGATACGATCAAGAAGGCAGCGAATGAAGGATATACAATGCTTTTAGTATCTCATGAGATGAACTTTGTAAAGAATGTTGCAACAAGAGTTATCTTCCTTGAGAATGGTAAGATCATCGAGGACGGACCTCCGAAGGAAGTGTTCAATCATCCAAAGAGTGATCGTGTGAGAGAGTTCTTTGCAAAGATCAACCGTATGGTGGAACCGGAATATTCTATCTAGTTACAGAACCTGCTGCGGGCAGGTTCTTAGTGTATAAGCAGGAGATTTAGAACATGAGCATTTGGATAAAAACAGATAAAGAAAATGTAGACTGCCGGACGGATATAGATTCGGAGACAATGAATACGAGAGGAGAACAAAAGAATGAGAATATCATCAGATAAATGGACCGGAAAAGAAGTAGATAAAAGTGGAAAATTCGTGCGTCAGAAGAACCGGTTTGATACACCATTCGGAGAAGAAGAAGGACAACTCCCGGTAGAAGCCGGTAGATACAGACTTCTCTGGGCACCGGTATGCCCGTGGGCGCACAGAAGTATTATCGTGAGAAAATTACTGGGACTGGAGGATGTGATCAGTGTCGGAAAAGCAGACCCAAAGCGTCCGAATGTATCAAGAAGCGACTGGGCATTTACCCTGGATGAAGGTGACGTAGATCCGGTACTTGGAATCCACTACATCAGCGAAGTGTATTTAAACGCAGACCCGGATTATCAGGGAAGATTTACCGTACCGGCACTGGTTGATCTGAAGACGAAGAAAGTTGTAAATAATGATTACTTTCATCTGACACTGTATTTTGAGACTGCATGGAAGAAATATCACAAACCGGGAGCTCCGGATCTTTATCCGGAAGAGTTACGGGAAGAGATCGATGCCCTGAA
The DNA here is from genome assembly GCF_023669465.1 of Dorea sp. MB18-49. Taxonomy (NCBI): domain Bacteria; kingdom Bacillati; phylum Bacillota; class Clostridia; order Lachnospirales; family Lachnospiraceae; genus Dorea; species Dorea sp. MB18-49. The sequence goes on along the minus strand of NZ_JAMOYX010000061.1, from coordinate 667 downwards.
TGATATCATTTTCAGAGAAGTAAATAACGGAGTGTACAAAGCAGGATTTGCGAGAAACCAGGAGGCATATGAGGAAGCTTATTATATGGTATTCAACCGTCTGGACTGGTTGGAGGAAAGACTGGCCGACAGAAGATATCTGTTCGGAGATAAGATTACAGAATCGGATGTCCGGTTATATGTAACACTGGCAAGATTCGATGTGGCTTATCATAATATCTTTCGTGTGAATAAGAAGCGTCTGAGAGATTATGATAATCTGTGGGCTTATGCAAGAGACCTGTATCAGACACCGGGATTCGGGGATACGACAGATTTTGCGGCAATCAAAAAGCATTATCACATTGACTGCAATCCTGGAAACATTCATCAGATCATTGTAAAGGGACCGGATGAAGAAGCATGGCTGCTTCCACATGGGAGAGAGAAGTTTTCAGAAAAATAAAATATAAGAGATTAGAAAAATAAAAAAGCTGTCAGGTTATGAAGGTATGCTAACCAGACAGCTTTTTGTGATATAAAAGTGTACACGGGAAGATACCGGGATGTATAATATTTTAGAGAAAGTATTTTTCGGAGATACACTAGTATTAAAATTTCGGAACATCCAGTTTTGGAATGATTTAATAATCGGAGGAGTGAAATATATGTATGAGCAGGATTATAT
>NZ_JAMOYX010000060.1:0-14134 GCF_023669465.1 Dorea sp. MB18-49 | reverse complement strand
ATTATAAAATCAGGTGTATAGTATTCCTTGCAGTCAAAAATGTTCTTTATAAAAGAAAGACTTGACTTTTAAGACTGCATACGAGAAGATTATTTTAAATCGATTGATAAAACTATATTTCATGTAGGAGGATATATAAGATGAAAGAAAAAGTTGTATTAGCGTACTCAGGTGGTCTTGACACCACAGCAATTATCCCATGGCTGAAGGAAACATTTAACTATGATGTTATCTGCTGCTGTATCGACTGCGGACAGGGCGAAGAACTGGATGGACTGGAAGAAAGAGCCAAACTTTCCGGTGCAGCCAAATTATATATTGAAGATATCGTAGATGATTTTGCCGACAATTACATCGTACCTTGCGTTCAGGCACATGCCGTATACGAAGATGAATATCTTCTGGGAACTTCTATGGCTCGTCCTGCAATTGCAAAACGTCTGGTAGAGATTGCACGTAAAGAAAATGCTGTTGCAATCTGCCACGGTGCTACCGGTAAAGGTAACGACCAGATCCGTTTTGAACTTGGTATCACAGCACTTGCTCCGGATATCAAGATCATCGCTCCTTGGAGAATGACAGATCTCTGGACTATGCAGTCACGTGAAGACGAGATTGATTACTGTAAAGCACACGGAATCGACCTTCCATTCGATGCAAAACACAGCTACAGCCGTGACCGTAACTTATGGCATATCAGCCACGAAGGTCTGGAACTTGAGGATCCTTCCAACGAGCCAAACTACGATGACCTTCTTGTAATGTCAACAACTCCGGAAAAAGCTCCGGACAAAGCCGAATATGTCACAATGACATTTGAAAAGGGTATTCCAAAGAGTATCAACGGCGAAGAGATGAAGGTATCTGATATCATCCGCAAATTGAATGAACTTGGCGGAAAACATGGTATCGGTATCATTGACATTGTTGAAAACCGTGTTGTTGGTATGAAATCACGTGGTGTATATGAGACACCTGGTGGAACAATCCTGTATGCTGCACACCAGCAGTTAGAGGAACTGATCCTTGACCGTGCTACAGCAGAAGTAAAGAAAGAAATGTCTGACAAGCTTGCTCAGCTCGTATACGAAGGAAAATGGTTCACTCCGCTCCGTGAGGCAATCCAGGCTTTCGTTGAAAGCACACAGGAATATGTAACTGGTGAAGTCAAATTCAAACTTTACAAAGGAACCATCACAAAAGCAGGAACAACTTCTCCATATTCTCTGTACAGTGAATCACTTGCAAGCTTTACAACAGGTGATCTCTATGATCATCATGATGCAAGCGGATTCATCAACCTGTTCGGACTTCCTCTGAAAGTTCGTGCAATGAAGCTGCAGAATGTAAATAAAAATCAAAAATAAATACATACTATGCGATTGAATAAAACAGGGGCGGATAACCGTCCCTGCTTTATATTTAAATACTTTTCAAAACTCTCATCGCATTCCGATACCAGATCTTATCAAGCTGTGACTCCTTTACTCCTTTTTGCTTCAATATTTCCCACAGCTTCTCCATCTCATCCGGATGTCTAATTTCCATTACTTCCATCTCCCCGAAACCGTCAAAATCAGTTCCAATTGCCGGGAAATCACTGCCCCCTTTATTTAACATATGTAATATATGAGCTGTCATATCTTCAATCCTGGATTCTTTCTCTCTTCCAAGGAACGGACCATACAGATTAAGTCCCGCAATACCACCTGCATCTGCAAGCTGCCAGATCATCTCATCTGTCAGATTTCTCGGATGCTTTGCAATCTCCCTGCAATTAGAATGAGACGCAATCACCGTTCCTTTTGCGATTGCCATTATATCCCGGAATGTTCCATCCGATGCATGGGATACATCTATGATCATTCCCAGTTCTCCCATTCTTTCTATCACTTCTTTTCCAAAAGGTTTTAACCCCTTCCACATTACAGATTTCTTTCTGCTGTTTGGATATCCGATGCAGTTTTCATAATTCCATACCGGTGTCATAAGCCTGATCCCATGTTGATACAGCTCTTCCAGCCGCTCCATATGACCGTTTAAAATTCCCCCTTCTTCCACAGTCATAATCGCAGAGATCCGTCCTGCGAAATCATTCCTGTCTACATCATTCCACGAATATGCCAGTGCCAGATCTTCACTGTACCTCTCCTGCTGCTGCCTTAAATATCGCACCATATCCTGTACATGAACGAATGCCGCATCATATCCTCCTTTCTTCTTATAATCAGCCGCCTTCGTAAAACAGGCAAAAAGCTGCACGACGGTTCCCGCTTTTTTCATAGATGGAATATTGATATGGCAATCATTCTTCATCAAATCTCCCTGGCCATCCAAATCGATCAATTTCCACAAAGTATCACAGTGCATATCAATTATTCTCATGTTGTTTTTATCCCCTTTTGTTTATTCGTTTTATTACACAAATCACATTATGTAAATCATCTGTTATCAGTATACGACATTTTCCATAGTTTTTGTCGCTTTAACTGATAGTTTTTTCTATACATTTCCATATATATAATCTGCGTCTATTGCACATACTGTATATGTCATATCTACAGAACTTGCCGCTCGCAGCTTCTTTCAAACGCCCGGCGCTGCAAAGAACCTGCCACTGACAGTTCTTCACAGATATATAATAATAAAAAGGAGGAACGTGTACTATGTCAGAAATTTCAATACTTGATCTTCAGAACCTGCGTCATTTAATTGGCGGATTTGAAACCAGCCAGTGCAAAATGCAGGACTATGCCTCAGAAGCCAAAGATCCTGAAATCCGCAAGCTGTTTCAGGATGCTGCAGACAGTGCTATGAAGAACCGACAGGATCTGATGAAATTTTTATAGGAGGAACTATCTATGCTGGATGAAAAAACGATGGTAAGCGATGCCCTTGCCGGTGTCAACGGAGAACTTGTACGTTACGGAGAAATGATTTCCCAGACGGAAAACAAAGAATTGAAGCAGAAACTGAAACAAATACGTAATGACTGTGAAATGTCCCAGGAAAAACTTTATCAGATTGCCCGCGAAAAAAGTTATTATGTTCCTGCCGCCAAAGCTACCGATCAGGAAATCTCACATGTAAAAAACATTCTTGCCGGAATTTCCACACATTAGTATCGAACGCACGCAATACAGAGAACTTGCCACTGGCAACTTCTCTTGCATACTTTGGTATCTAAAATGCACGCCGGGACATTTCTTTTGTTCCGGCATGCAACATTTTGTTGCGTTTCTTTTTATTCGTTTATTATACTATACTTTTCTTACCGCGAGTGATATAATTTAATTACTTTAAATATTCATCGGATTTTGTAAGAAAACTGTCAAGTGGCAGCTTTTCCTACATAGCATTTCTTAAAACGATTCATGCCTCTCCTTTCTTATTTTACTTATATATTTTACGTAAGAATGGCTACACAATAATAATATTTCATTATTTTACACCCTCTATATACGTAAAATAACAAAAGGCAGCGCATCAAATGAATCCCCTTCCGCATATGTCAATGCACACAACAAAAGGCGCACCCGATATTCTTCGGGCAGCGCCTTATTTCTTTTAGCATGGACTTCTCTATCTGTAAATATCCTTATGCACTTCTCTCAAATTGTGAATTATACAGTTCTGCATAGAATCCATTTTGTGCTAATAATTCCTCATGATTTCCCTGCTCTACAATATCCCCGTCTTTCATAACAAGGATCACATCCGCATCACGAATCGTAGACAGCCGGTGTGCAATTACGAAACTTGTTCTTCCTTTCATCAGCTGATCCATCGCCTTCTGGATCTGGATCTCGGTTCTTGTATCTACCGAACTTGTCGCCTCATCAAGAATCAGAATCTTCGGATCTGCCAGCATGGCTCTTGCGATCGTCAGGAGCTGTTTCTGTCCCTGTGATACGTTACTTGCTTCTTCATTTAACTCCATCTGATAACCACCCGGAAGCGTCTTTATAAAGCGGTGTGCACGTGCTGCCTTTGCGGCCTCCACAACCTCTTCATGCGTTGCATCCAGTCGTCCATAACGGATATTATCTTCGATGCTTCCCTTGAACAGCCAGGTATCCTGTAATACCATTCCGAACATTTTTCTTAAGTCATCACGGTTAAAGTCGCGGACATCATGTCCATCTACTTTGATCGAACCACTTCCAACATCATAGAAACGCATTAATAATTTGATCATCGTCGTCTTTCCGGCACCGGTCGGTCCTACGATTGCAACCTTCTGTCCTGGTTTTACATCCACACTGAAGTCATTGATGATTGTGTGATCCGGATTATATCCGAAATGTACATGGTCGAAGCTTACGCTTCCTTCCAGTTTATCGATACATACCGGATTCTCTACCGTCTGGTCTTCTTCCTTCTCCTCAAGGAATTCAAACACACGCTCGGAAGCTGCCGCTGTAGACTGTAACATATTGGCCACCTGTGCAACCTGCTGGATCGGCATCGTAAAACTTCTTACATACTGAATAAATGACTGGATATCTCCAACCTGGATCGTACCTTTCATCGCAAGGTAACCGCCGAGGATAACCTCACCGACATATCCGAGATTTCCGACGAACTGCATGATCGGCATCATCATTCCTGACAGGAACTGCGATTTCCATGCCGATGTATACAGAATATCATTGTCACGCTTGAATGTTGCAATTACATCCTCTTCTTTATTAAATGCTTTGATGATATTATGACCGCCATAGATTTCTTCCACTTGTCCGTTTACATGACCCAGATATTCCTGCTGACTCATGAAATATTTCTGTGAACGTTTCACGATCACTGAGATCAGTCCCATTGAAACCGGAAGGATCAGGAGTGCTACCACGGTCATCAGCGGGCTGATACTGAGCATCATGATCAATACACCGATGATCGTTGTCGTCGATGTGATCACCTGCGTCGCACTCTGGTTCAGACTCTGACTTAAGGTATCTACATCGTTGGTAATACGCGATAATACTTCACCATGTGTCTGCTTATCAAAATAGTTCATCGGCAGACGGTTGATCTTCTCAGAGATTTCTTTTCTCAGACGGTACGTCAGCTTCTGTGACACACCCGTCATAATGTACCCCTGTACAAAGGAGAATACCGCACTTGTCAGATACAGGCATAACAGCGTCAGTACGATATGCGCGATCTTGTCAAAATCTATTCCGGATCCTCCAGATACTTTTCTGACCAGTCCTTTAAATATCTCAGTCGTTGCCTTTCCAAGAATCTTCGGTCCTACAATATTGAATATCGTACTTCCGATAGCAAATACGATTACAAAGAATATTCCAATCTTATATGCGCTCAAATATGCCATCAGCTTTTTCATTGTGCCTTTAAAATCTTTTGCCTTTTCATTTGACATCTGTGGTCCACGTCCTCTACCTCTTGGCATATTATTCCACCTCCTTAAGATCTTCTTCTAATTCTTTTTCTGATAACTGTGAAGAAGCAATCTGATAATATGCTTCGCAGTTCTTCAGTAATTCTTTATGTGTACCCTTTCCGACGATCTGACCATCTTCCAGTACAATGATCTGATCTGCATGAAGGATCGTACTGATCCTCTGCGCAACGATCATAACAGTACTTTCCGCTGTCTTCTCCTTCAGCTCTGCACGGAGTATTGCATCTGTCTTATAATCCAGTGCCGAAAAACTATCATCGAATATATATACATCCGGATGTTTTGCAATTGCTCTTGCAATCGAAAGTCTCTGCTTCTGACCACCGGATACATTGGCTCCTCCCTGTGAGATCGGGCTCTTATATTTTTTCTTCTTCTGATCAATGAATTCTGTTGCCTGTGCGATTGTTGCTGCTTCAATCATCTCAGCTTCACTTCCATCCGGGTTGCCATATAAAATATTCGAAGCAATATCACCGGAGAACAGTACAGCTTTCTGCGGTACATATCCCAGTTTTTCACGCAGTTCATGCTGTGATACATCTCTGACATCTTTTCCGTCGATCGTGATCTTACCATCTGTAACATCATAAAATCTCGGGATCAGGTTTACCAGCGTAGACTTACCACATCCGGTACTTCCGATAAATGCCGTGGTCTTTCCCGGCTCTGCCGTAAAGGAAATATCATGCAGTACATCTTCTTCTGCTCCCGGATAACGGAAGGATACATGATCGAATACGACCTTTCCTTTTCCTTCTTCCGGAATACGTGACGGCTGCTTCGGATCATGGATCATTGTCTCACTTGTCAGTACTTCATCAATACGGCTTGCAGATACTGCTGCTCTTGGAAGCATAACCGAAATCATACAGATCATTAAGAATGCCATGATGATCTGCATTGTATACTGGATAAACGCCATCATATCTCCAACCTGCATTACACCGTCGTTGATACTGTGACCGCCTACCCATACGATCAGCAGCGTAATACTGTTCATTACGAACATCATAAGCGGCATCATAAACGTCATCGCACGGTTTACGAAAAGGTTTGTCTTCGTCAGTGCTTTGTTCGCATCATCAAACCGCTCTTCCTCATGCTTTTGTGTGCCGAATGCACGGATAACCGAAAGTCCTGTTAAGATTTCACGACTGACAAGATTCAGTCTGTCGACCTGATTCTGGATCAGTTTGAACTTCGGCATAACTACAAAGAATAAAAATCCTACGATGACTACAATGATTGCAACCGCAAGTCCGATGATCCATGACATGCTGACATTCGTGTGGAAGACCTTCCAGATTCCTCCGATTGCCATAATTGGTGCATACAGAACCATTCGGAGGATCATCACAATCAACAGCTGGATCTGCTGGATATCATTCGTACTTCTTGTGATCAGTGATGCCGTAGAGAATTTGTCAAACTCTGCATTGGAAAATCCGACAACCTTACGGAATACATTCTCACGAAGTCCGCGTCCGACACCGGCTCCGACACGAGATGCTAATAGTCCGACCATAATACTTGCCGCCATTCCAAGGAATGCAAGTGCCAGCATCTTGGCCCCTGTGTGTAAGATATAACTGGTTTCGATCTGATCGGTATCGATTCCTACATGTGTGTAAGCATCTTTGATATAGGTGGAGGCTGCCTGTTCAATGATTGAATCCTGCATGGAATTCATCTTTTTATTCATCTGTTTGATCAGCGCGTCTCTGCCTTCTGCTCCCATGAAGTTCAACATATCATAGATATCCATCTTGTCAAAATCCGGAACTTCTGACATCTGCGCTGCTGCCTTCTTTTGTGCTTCCTGCATCTGAGTCTGTACCTGTTGTGCCGCTGCCTGCATCTGGGCCTGCACCTGGGCCTTCGCCTCCGGTGTCTGGGCCGCCGCCAGTGCATCTGCAAACTGTGCATTAATCTTATCTTCTGCCTCTTTCTGTGCTTTTTCCATCTGCGCCTTGGCCTCAGCCTGTTTTGCTTCAACCTGTTTCTTCATATTTGTACGCATCTGGTCTTCGATTCTTTGTGTCATGTCACTGCCGGAGTCAAATCCTGCCGCCAGAAGCATCGGCTTTCCGAGGATATCGGAGAGCTTCTCCATCTTTTTATCATCTTCTTTTACAGAAGATTTTAATTCCATAACGGTTCCCTTATAGTCGTATTTCTTCGTTGATTTCGTATAAGCATTCTTTACAAGCTCCTGCTTATCCGACGGAACCAGAAGTAACAAATGGTTCAGATCTTTTTTAGAAATCGTATCCGGTACGGTCTCATCGATACCCCCCTGCTGGATACCGACATTCACAATATCCGAGGTATATGTCGGCAATGACAGGTCACAATATGCCTGCACGACAAGTATACAGATAATCGCTACAACCGCACCTGCATACGGTTTCAGAAATTTTAATAATTTTCCCATATCTTTTATGCCTTTCCTTTCTGTCCTATTTATATCAAAACAGTTCCTACATATGTTTCATAGAAGGATGTGTTTTTTCCATAATGGTCTGCATATCCACTCCTTTGAAATCCTTAGACTCCAGAAGATTATTCTTCATCTCTGTAAGCAGACGCTTCATCAGAAGTACCTCTTCTCTTGATATCCCCTGATAGATTATTTCTTCCATCTCTGTAAGGACACGGCGTATTCCATCTATACATTCTTCCCCTTTCGGAGCAAGCTGTATCCTTGTAATCCTCTGATCCTTCTCATCCGTCTTACGGCTTACATAACCTTTTTCTTCCATCTTGCGAAGTGCGACTGTCATAGACGGTGGAGTAATCCCAACTCTTTGTGCGAGCTGTCTCTGTGACTGTTCTCCCCAGCATTTCAGTGAAAATAATATTCCTGCCTGACTCGGCTTGATGTCCAGTTCTTCCATTCTTTTCATTCCCTGATATTTCATGAACTGCATCAATTGGAATATCGAAAAGAACACAGATGATTCCATCTCTTTGTGCATATTATTTCTCCTCTCCCAATTAATTAGATGTCTAACGATTATATTAGTCATTTTCACCAGTAATGTCAATGTTTTTATATTTATTTAATAATCATTCCGTCATTTTAACAAATATTTAATTAGTTATATAACTAAAAAAGAATCTCCGGAACAACTTTTGTCCCTGAAGATTCTTCTGCCCTTTGATTATAACTTTTCTGAATCAAGTACAATGGTAAACGGACCGTCATTTACAAGACTTACTTTCATATCTGCGCCAAATTTTCCCCGTTCAACTACCGTTACTTGTTCCTTACACCTACTGATGATATATTCATACATCTTCTCCGCCATATCCGGTTTCCCTGCTTCTATAAAACTTGGCCGGTTTCCCTTCTTACAGTTCGCATACAGAGTAAACTGAGAAATCAGAAGCAACTCTCCTCCTACCTGATCCAGCGAAAGATTCGTCTTTCCATTCTCATCTTCAAAAATGCGAAGTCCTAACATCTTCTTTAACATCTTATCTGCTGTGTCTTTTGTATCCGAATCCGCAACTCCGATCAGGACCATGAATCCTTTCCCGATCTTGCCTATCACTTCGCCATCTACTTTTACACTACTTTCTGTTACTCTTTGAATTACAAAACGCATCTGATTTTCTCCCTTTTATCTCTTTTTCTTTTCAGGAACCTGTGCCAGGATAATTGCAGCAAACATCAATATACATCCCGACATTTCCCTTATTGACAGTCTTTCTCCCAGCACAATCCAGCCGGCCAGTACAGAAAAACACGATTCCAGACTTAAAAGCAGTGATGCCACCGCCGGATTTACATTTTTCTGTCCCAGTATCTGTAGTGTATAAGCAACTCCACAAGATAATACCCCGGCATATAAAATTGGCATCCATGCAGTCATTACAGCTGTTATCTTTGGTGTCTCCAATGCAAACATAAATGGCACGGACAAAATTCCGCAGACAAAGAATTGTATACACGACATCTTCACACCATCTACCTTAGGTGCAAAATGATCGATCACCAGGATATGTACCGCAAATACAAGTGCGCATAAAAATACCAGAATATCTCCTTTGCCAACAGAAAACGACTCTGTAATACACAGGAAATAAAGTCCCGCAACCGCCAGCACTACTGCCAGCCATATCTTCCAGCCTATCTTTTTATGAAGAAAAACTCCCATCACCGGAACGATCACGATATAAAAAGCGGTGATAAATCCGGCCTTTCCCGCTGTCGTATATTTAATACCGATCTGCTGAAGACTGCTTGCCGCAAACAGTAACACACCACAGGCCAATCCGCCCGTGAGCAGATCCTTTTTCGTGCCTGTATCTTTCGATCTTCCATTTAATTTCTGCAAGATCCAGATACATGGCAAAAGTGCCGCTCCTCCAATCAGGCTTCTTACTCCATTAAATGTAAACGGTTCCAGATAATCCATCCCCACACTCTGTGCTACAAATGCTGTTCCCCAGATAAAAGCTGTAAGAAGCAGCATTAAACCATTCTTAATCCTCATATCATTCACACTCTCCATATATACATGTCCTAAATATATTTACATGAATTCTTTCCTTCACTATTTTTTATACTGCTGTTTATTATACGATACATTCCGGTGATTTGCAAAGAATCTGTTTTACTTTTTATAATGATATTAATACCAGAATCCCACTTGACTTTTGTATCAAACAACGGGATACTAATAGATAAGAAAAGGAGGACTTCACTATGTTATCAGAACGAATCTTAAAGCTTCCGGGCTTTCTTTATCAGATCGGGAACAATTATTATTATCTTGGAAAATGGATCTGCAAGGAATGCACCGACCAGGCTGCCACTGATTGTGTCACCATGTATCAGATGTGCCGCGCCGGAAAAGAAGAACCTGAAACAAATACTTATTTTCAAAAGCTCCGTGCTTACAGTGATTTCGCATTAGAAGTACCGTATAATCCTTCTAAAATTGCTGCAGATATGAAAGCGATTTTGGAATCTCTTTCGGATGAACAGCTTCACAATCTCACGGAACAGATTGATCATCTTGAAGAAGATATTACCCGTTATTGCGGCTAAATTCTTCTTTTCAACCGACTGCCTGTGTTCTTTTTTGCAATATAGTGGTACAAAAATAAGAGGAGCATTTCCATACACACGGAAACGCTCCTCTTATTTTTGTTCACAGTCAATCCGGCAAATCACTAAATAGTAACTTTGCCTGTTGTCTCTTCATTTATTACATAATAAGCTGCAGCTTCTTCTGGTTTCAGATATACATTCAGAGTTTTGATTTCTTCCACACTCTTACCATACTCTTTTGTCCATACTTCATGCACTTTTTTTGTAATCTCTTCTGTACTGATCTCTTTACCCATATACTGAAGATAAAAGCTTGTCTTTGCTTCTTTCTTCACGTCTTCTGCCTCTTTCAATACACCTGCTCTTGTCTCGATTGCCTTAGTTGTGTCTTTTGCAGTTGCGATTGCTGCCGGTCTTGAGTTGTTTCTTCTATTTTTTTTCATATTGATAACCTCCTCAATCTACAAATAGAACATTACCTTCTCTATTATAAAGCATTTGCGAAAAATGTCAAAAGATATCCGTTTTTATTCGTCCCCGCGTCCATATTGGTTAATTGTCAGATCCTTTACCACTTCCCCTGCAAGAATCAGTCCTGCAACCGACGGAACAAATGCAATGCTTCCCGGGATGTCTCTTCTTTCGGTACATTTTCTGTCCGTTCCCGGAGGACATACACAGTGCTGTCTGCAGCTGATACTCATATCTTCCAGCGGACGTACCGGCTTTTCTTCTGAATATACAACTTTCAGTTTCTTTACGCCACGTGCCTTTAATTCTCTTCGCATAACCTTTGCAAGCGGACACATCTTCGTCTTATAGATATCTGCCACCTGAAATGCCGATGCATCCAGTTTATTACCGGCTCCCATACAACTGATAACCGGAATTTCTGCGGCTTTTGCACGCATAATGATCTCAATCTTTGCCGTTACCGTATCTACTGCATCTACCACGTAAGAGTATTCTTCAAACGGGAATTCATGTGCATTCTCAGGAAGATAAAAGCATTTCCTTACTTCTACATCTGCGTCCGGATTAATCTCAAGGATTCTTTCTTTCATCACATCTACTTTATATTTTCCAACCGTCTTCCTTGTTGCAATAATCTGACGGTTAATATTCGTCAGACATACTTTGTCATCATCTACCAATACAAACGAACCGACACCGCTTCTTGCAAGTGCTTCTACAACATATCCACCAACACCGCCGATTCCAAAAACTGCAACCTTTGCATTCGAAAGTCTGTCCATATTATCAGCTCCTAAAAGAAGCTGCGTTCTGGAAAACTGATTTAACATAGCTTTTCCTCCACTCATACTTTATATTTTTTTCTGTCCGTATTCTTGACTTATCATTCACTCTTCGCACCGTTTCACAGCGCAATCCCTATTATAGTAGTAGGATATATAGTAAGTCAACTTATTTCTTATATCTTCTTATATGAATTCTTCTGACGATGGTCTCTTTCGATGCACAGATCTTATCTGCCAGACATACCAGCCAGGCTTCTTTACACATTGGTGGAACGATATTAAGAGGAAACATATGCCGCGAAATGATGTTTTCTTCCCGTCTGGTCAGTTCAAAATCATTTTTTGCATTTTGAAGCGCACGTCCTGCATGGATAAAACCGTGAAATCTGTGTCCCGCATTTTTTTCATGCCAGTCATACAAAAAATAATCATGCAAGAGCGCACCTCTGATCAGCTCTTTTCTATTTACATTTAGGGAAAATCTTTCTGCAAGCTCCACACTTGTGTACGCTACACTGATACAATGCTTATACACGGATATATCACTGTGCTGCATATATCTCTGTGTATATTTCATACGCCCCTGTTCATCCAGTTCTTTCAGTATTTCTTTGATGTCTTCCAGAATCCGGTCCTCATCATTCATACAGTCAGCCCCTTACTCTCCATATAATTATTCTTCGAACGCCTGTCTGATACTGTCATAATGAAGAAAAATTCCTTCATCAGCATATCTCTTAATCTCATTCAAATCCGCAATCGCAAAGCCAGACACTTCTTCTTCCTGTGTCTTTACATCTGATTCATCAAACTCCAGCACAAATTTATAAATATCCACAAAATAATTATTTTTCTCTTCCGGATTCACTCTCTTATAAGAAAATGCATATCCTCCTTCTGCATTCGTTACATCAATTCCCGTCTCTTCTTTAATCTCACGGATCACTGCATCTTTCGAATCTTCTCCGGCGCGTACACCGCCTCCAGGCACTTCCCACCATCCTGCTGCCCATTCTTTATCCATTCTCCTTCGGGTGATCAGATATTTTCCATCCGGTCTCATTAATACTCCAAGAACCGTCAGGTGGAATTCCCCCGGCTTCATATTCCAGTCATTATGTTTCATTGTACGTCCTGTACGTTCCTTGTTCTCATCGTAAATATCCCATAATTCCATCTTTTTATTATTTCTCCTTCTTACGAACACATGGCGATATAAAACAAGTGGAAAACCAGTATTCCCGACTCCCCACTTTTTAATGTCTTAATATTCCTCGTTCACAATCATCTTTTCAAATTCTTTTTTTATAAAATCGCAGGTTGGCTTTGTCCACTGAGTTCCTTCCAGTCCCTTCTCAGACTTGATAAGCTGCAGTGAAAATAACAACGCCTCCAAAATCTCCTTATGTTCCAGATTCTGAAGATTTGCAACAACATATTCCTTTGCCTCTTTCGGCTGTATACCGGCTTTTTTACTCAACATCCTGCTGAACTGTTCGAATGTAATAATCTTCTTTCCATATTCCCAGAAATGATTTTCATACTTTTTATACTTCTGTACATATTCCTGAATGATTTCCAGCGATTCGGAATCCAATGTATAGCCATACTTTCCGGCAATCTTTTCCAGTTCTTTCCACCAGGAAACATCTACAGCCGAATAATCCATGCTAATCCGGAAGCAGCCTCCGGTCTTGTGAATTGCTTTTTGAAATTCATCTTCCCAAGTTGGACATACCAGCATCTTCTCTCCATTTACAATTCCACCTTGTATTATCTTTTCTTTCATCCTCCATGTCCTCCTTACGATAGATTCGTCATATCCTCAGCTCAAATCACTATGAATATTATAACATTATTTTTATCCGATTGCAAAGCCGAAGTATTTACCCAGAGCACGTCACCGACAGCTTCTTTCGAACGCATGCCGATTTATATTATGGTCGATATCTAAAATTTATTTTTATAACGCAAAAAGAGCAGAAAACCTTATAAATTAAGGCTTTTCCGCTCTTTCATAGGAGCAGGGGATGAGAGAATCGAACTCCCGCCAAAGGTTTTGGAGACCCCTATCATACCACTTGACCAATCCCCTATATTCTGTTTTGTTGTACATCATCGCTGAGCACTCATTATTTATACCATATTAATCATACATCTGTCAACAGAATTTTTCAATTTTTTTATTTTTTTGCAAAATTTCTGTTTTTTCGTATCTACAGAACCAGTCACTGGCAGCTTCTTTCTTATAAATACATAGCAAAAGAAGACCTCCCGGCTCTCTTTTGGTATGCTACCCTCATATAGGACAATGAAATATAAAAGTCCTATATGGGGGTATTTTCATGTTCAGAAAGAGTAAGATAGAACCAGTAGAAAAAGTAA